>DATEKZ010000294.1:0-3184 GCA_035277185.1 Verrucomicrobiia bacterium | reverse complement strand
TTGACAAAGAAACATTTGCACTGGCAAGTGGAAGGCGCGTAAATAAACCGCATGGTTCACACCGTTGCCGGCGACGCCGAGACCAATACAGAGGATTCGACGTTCCAGAACGAATACCAGAAGGCTTTTCGCTGGATGTTGCTGGCGCGTACGCTGGAGGAAAAGCTCGCGGGCCTGTATCGCGCCGGCAAGATCCACGGCGGAGTTTACCTCGGAAAAGGGCAGGAGGCCATCAGCGTGGCGTTGGGACAAATGCTTCGCAAAGGGGACGTGTTCGCGCCCCTGATTCGCGACGGCGCAGGGCGCCTCGCCTTCGGTGAACCGGTGCTCGACGCTGTCCGAACCTACCTGGGTTCCCCGCTCGGTCCGATGCGAGGACGGGACGGAAACGTGCACCGGGGCCGGCCCAGGGAAGGATTACTGGCCATGATCAGCCACCTTGGCGCGATGATCTCCGTCGTCAATGGAATGCTCCTGGCACGAAGATTCAAGGGCGTCAGCGGGATCGTCGGCGGGACGTGCATCGGCGAAGGCGGAACTTCGACGGGCGCCTTTCACGAGGCGCTCAACCAGGCGGCCGTGGAGAAACTGCCGCTGGTCCTGGTGGTCGCCAACAATCATTACGCCTATTCCACGCCCAGCTCCCGCCAGTTTGCCTGCCGCAATCTCGTGGACAAAGCGATCGGCTACGGCGTCGAGGGCTACACCGTGGACGGCACGGATTTGTCCGACTGCCTGAAAGTTGTCAGCCATGCCGTCGCGCGCGCGCGCGCCGGGCACGGACCGCAACTGGTCATCGCCCGGTTGCTCCGGCTCTGCGGCCACGGCGAGCACGACGACGCCGGTTACATCGATCCGCAACTCAAGCAATCGTCGATCGGACGCGATTGCCTCAAAGTGGCTGAAGAGCACCTGATGAGGGAGAAGTGGAGTGATCCTAAGGCAATTGAATCGTTGCGCAATGAGACCGCGCGGATCGTCGAGGACGCCATCGCCACGGTCCAGCGCGAGCCGCCGCCGGATCCTTTCAAGGAGGATTGGTGCGCCCTGTCGGCGCGACATTTAAGCGAGGGGCACAGGCAGGATTAGATTGGCGGCCATGAGCATCACCTATCTGGAAGCGATTCGAGAGGCCCAGGCGCGCGCGCTGGCCGAGGATCCCCGCGTCTTCGTCTATGGCCAGGACGTGGGCGCCTTCGGCGGCGCGTTCAAAGCCACCAAAAATCTGGCGCGGGAGTTTCCCGGACGGGTCATCGATGCTCCGCTCAGCGAGGATGCCATCGTTGGCGCGGCCATCGGCGCCGCGATCGAAGGGATGCGTCCGATCATTGAGATGCAGTTCGCCGATTTTTCCTCGGTGGGTTTCAACCAGATCGTCAATCACGCGGCAACGTTTTACTGGCGGACGCGAGTGCCTTGTCCGATTACCATCCGCCTGCCGGCGGGCGGCACCTCGGGGAGCGGCCCGTTTCACAGCCAGAGCATGGAGACGATTTATGCGCATTACCCCGGCATCGTGGTGATGACCCCCGCGACCGTGGAAGACGCCTACAGCATGTTGCTGGACGCGGTGGCGATCGACGATCCGGTGATCTTCTGCGAGCACAAGTACCTTTACTATCACCTCAAGGCGGACGAGCTGCCGAAGGAAGCCATGCCGACGGGAAAGGCGCGCATCGCCCGCGCCGGCCGGGACCTCACCATCGTCGCCTACAGTGCCATGGTCCACGAGGCGCTGGCCGTGGCCCAGGAACTGGCCACGGAAGGCAGCGAGGTTGAAGTCGTGGACCTGAGATCGGTAAAGCCGTTGGATACGGATACGGTGATGGCGTCGGTGGCGCGGACGGGGCGGTTGCTTTGCGTGGGCGAGGCCTGGCCGTGGGGCGGGGTGACGGCGGAAGTCATCGCGCGCGTGGCCAGCGAAGGATTTGGCTTGCTGGACGCGCCGCCTCAGCGGCTCAACGCCAGGGACACGCCTATCCCGTATCATCCGAATCTCTGGACTATGCACAGGCCCACGGCGCGAAGCATTGCCGCGGCGGCAAGGAACCTCCTCCGACAATAAGGGTAAGCGTATGCCACAAGTTCCCATCATCATGCCGCAACTCGGCGAATCGATCGCCGAAGCCACGATCGTCAACCTGCTGGTCAAGGTGGGCGACCCGGTGAATGCCGATCAGGACATCATCGAGGTGGAAACCAACAAGGCGACCATGAACGTGGCGTCACCCTGCCGGGGCAAAGTTGACAAGCTGTTGGTCAAATTGAATGAAAGCTATCCGGTTGGAACAGTGCTCGGCTATCTCGAGGCCTCCCGGGAGGACGCCGCCCGACTCGGGATCGACACGTCCATGGTCGCGGCACGAGCCGCGGAGGCGCCGGCAGACAGCGGAACCAAAGACACCTCGGAGCCGGACCGCGACAAAGTCGAGCCGACGGTGCGTGGATTGCCCGTTCCCGCCCACGCCTCGGGCGCCAGTTACATGTCGCCCCGCATGAAGGCCCGAATGAATGAACTGGGGTTGCACGCCGCCGACCTGGCCGGCGTCGCCGGCAGCGGCGCGGCCGGACGGCTGACGATCCAGGATTTCGAGAACTTTCTCGCGAATCTTGAAAAGCACAAACTGTCACCCGCCTCCAGCATGCGCGTCGCCGTCGCCGACGCCATGCGCCGAAGCTGGACCCGCCCGCTGGCCACAGTGGCGTTGCCGGTGTGCGTCGATCCCATGCTCGCCCATCGCAAGGTCTGCGATCCGCGTCCGGGTCCGGCGCTTTACGCGTTGCGCGCTCTGGCTCTGGCGTTGTCTGAGAACAGCGCGCCCGCCGGGCGGCTCGTGGGAAACAAAATCGTGCATCCGTCGGCGATCGATGTGGGATTCGCCGTTGAGGCTGAGGACGGAGTGTTGGTTCCGGTCATTCGGGGCGCGGACAAGCGCCCGCTCCTGGAACTGGTGTCTCGTTACAACGAACTGGTTGAGCTGGCGCGTCAGCGCCGTCTGCCGGCGGATGCGACGGGCGGTTCCATCGCCACGGTGACGAACTTCGGGACGTTTGGACTGACGTGGGCGACACCGGTCCCGTTGCCGGAGCAAACGCTCGTGTTGGGAATGGGCGCCGGACGCCGTGTGCCAAGTTGGGAGGAAGACAAGTCCCGGTTTGTGCCGGTGATGGAGGCCAACCTGAC
>DATEKZ010000293.1:0-10442 GCA_035277185.1 Verrucomicrobiia bacterium | reverse complement strand
ACGCAACTGTGGGTTTATCCGTCTTCGGGCGCGCTGGCCGCCAGCATTTATTCCTCGCCGGCGGTCGCGCCGGACGGCACGATCTATTTCGGAGCGGACGACGGGAGAATCTACGCCTTGAATCCCGGCACGGGCAGCAAGCTATGGGAGTATACGGAGGCTTCGTCGCCGCAAAGTTTCCGGGCGGCGCCGGCGGTTGGTGCCGATGGGACAATTTATGCCCGGCGGAGCAACGGTTATCTCTATGCCCTCAACCCCGGCGGCACGCTGAAGTGGAAAAGGCTGGTTGATTATGATACTTGGGCGTCGCCAGCGCTCGGCCCCGACGGCACGATCTACGTGGTGGGTTGGAATCCAGCAACCGGTTACGCCAATTGCCTGCATGCCCTCCGCCCTTCAGACGGGGTTATCCAGTGGTCATTCGACGCCGCGAACACGATTTACTCCTCCCCGGCGATCGGCCCCGACGGCACCATCTATTTTGGCGGCATGGACACCAAGGTGTACGCGGTCGATCCGAGCACGCATCTGTCAAAAAGTGGCTGGCCGTTTACGACCGGAGGGTACGTGGTTTCCTCACCGGCGATCGGAGCGGATGGGACGATCTACGTCGGTTCGTATGATGGAAAACTCTATGCCTTGAACCCGAACGGGACCCAAAAATGGACGCCTTACAACGCCGGGGCCGCGATCCGGTCCTCGCCGGCAATTGGTCCGGACGGAACGATCTATTTCGGTTGCGACAACTACAAGCTCTACGCGCTCAATCCAACCACGGGAGCCAAACTCTGGGACTATGCAACGGGTTATCTGATCGGTTCGTCGCCCGCCGTTGCCGCGGACGGCACCATCTACTTTGGTTCCGACGACGGGAAGGTGTACGCCCTCAAGTCAGACGGCACGGTAAAATGGCCGGGAGGCTTCTATACCGGCGCCAGCGTCTTTTCTTCTCCAGCCATTGGAATGAATGGAACGGTCTATGTCGGTTCACTGAATGGGAAGTTTTATGCCCTGAACGGTGGTTCGGGTCTGGCGCACACACCGTGGCCGATGTTTCGACGCAATCTCACGCGCGCGGGTCATGACTGGCACGCAGTCGGCGCGGGTGTGCAATCGGGTGAGAGCGTCTTCGCTCTCTGGGTGGGTTCGGGAAACGTGCTGTATGCCGGCGGCACGTTCGCGACAGCGGGGAGCGTCACCGTGAATGGGATCGCGCAGTGGAACGGGACTGCCTGGTCGGCGCTCGGAAGTGGGCTGTCGGACGGCCATGCGGCCGCGATCAGCTCCTCCGGCAACAATGTTTATGTCGGAGGACTTTTTGGAACGGCGGGGGGCGCCCTGGGACCGAACTTCGGAAAATGGGCCGGCATCTCCTGGACTCCGTTCTGGGGCCCGAACGGAGCGGTCTATGCCGTCGCGGTCGCGCCGAACGGGGCCATTTACGTTGGCGGCACATTCACGAGCATCAGTTCGGTCCCGGCCAACAACATTGCGCGGTTTTACGCCGGCAACTGGCAGGCGCTGGGCAGCGGCGTCAACGGCGCCGTGCACGCTCTCGCGGTTGACTCACTCGGTCAGGTTTATGTTGGCGGGACTTTCACGAGCGCCGGAGGAGTCGTGGCGCAGAACATCGCCCGGTGGGCCGATCCAAACTGGAGTGCGGTTGGAAACGGCAGCAATGGCGGCGTGGTCACGCTGGCCATCGGTGGCGCGGGAACCGACGTGTTTGCCGGCGGCTATTTCACCACCGTTTACAACGGAGCGACGCCAGTCACGGTGAATGGTGTTGCAAAGTGGTCTGCCGGGACCTGGTTGGCATTGGGCGCGGGCCTTCAGGATCGCGTTCAGGCGGCGGGCGGGCAATGGACCATCGTTCCGGCGCACGCGCTGGCTCTGGCCGCCACCGGCGGGACAGTTTACGCGGGAGGAGATTTTACCCTTGCTGGAGGCCAGGAAGCAGCCCGCATCGCCAAATGGACCGGCACGGCCTGGGAGACGCTGGGAAGCGGGATTGCCGGCGAGAGTTCTTCCGTCGAGGCCCTTGCACTCGCCTCGGATTACATCTACATCGGCGGCAATTTCAGTGGCGCGGGAGGAACGACGGCTCACGGAATCGCGAAATGGAAGCGGTAGGCGTATTGCCGGTGACTATTTCTTCGCGAAAATCCGGTTCGCCTCCTCGAGCGTTTCCTTCGACCCGATGTCGTACCAGATCCCCGGCACCGTCCAGGTGTAAACCGGCTGGCGCGGATACAGCCATTGCACCAGGCGGCCGGGCTGATCCGGATTGTTGCCGTCCGCAATGTACTGCCCGACGAGCGGCACGACCGCTTTGGGATAATAGTAGAGCGCGATGCCGATGAGCGTGCTCGCCGGTTGCTTTGGCTTTTCCTCGAACCGGGCGATCCGGCCGTCGCGATCCAGGTCAACGACGCCATATTTTTTCGCCTGATCGAGGCTCTCGACATCGTAAACGCCGAGCACCGGGGCGTTCTTTTCGCGGCAGAACCGGCCAAACGCGCCCAGGCTTTCACTGAACAGGTTGTCTCCGGCCACGACGATGATGTCGTCGTTCACGTTCTCTTTCGTGACGACCAGATTCAGGTCGCCGATGGCGCCGAGTTTGTTCGTGTCGTCGGTCGATCCGTCGTTGACGATGGTGAAGTCGAGTTTGGCGTGGGCGGCGTGGTAGCCGTCGGCCCATTTCTGGAAATGACCGGCGAACTTCGCGTTGGTCACCACATACACGCGGTCGATGCCGTCGATCGGCGCGAGATTGTCGAGCACGTACTCGATCATCGGCTTGCCCGCGACGAGGAGCAGTGGTTTGGGCTGGGTGAGGGTGAGCGGATAAAGGCGCGTGGCGTAACCGGCGGCGAGGATGACGACTTTCATTGAGTCCCGGGGTCTAATTCTGATTTTCGAACAGCGCGGGCGCAATCCGTTTCGCCAGCGCCTCTGACCGCGCGAGGATTTCCGCCCCCGACTCGCAATTCAAGGCAAATTCCGCCAGTTCTTTCGCATCGGACATCTTCAGGCGACGGATGAGGAACTTGACCTGCGGCACGGCGGACACGGCGGCGCTCAGCTCATCCACGCCCAGACCCAGCAGGAGCGGCACGAGCGCGGGATCGCCGGCCATCTCGCCGCAGACGCCCACCCAGATGCCTTGCTTTCGCGCCGACTCGACGGTGGCCTTGATCAGCCGGACCATCGCGGGGTGCGTCGGCTCGTAAAGGTGCGCGATCCGTTCGTTCAGACGATCGACGGCGAGCGAGTATTGCACGAGATCGTTGGTCCCGATGCTGAAGAACTTGACCCGCCTTGCCAGCGCGTCCGCCGTCATCACGGCGGATGGAATCTCGATCATCGCGCCGACTTCCAGGTTGGCGTCGAAAGGAATGTTCTCGGCGGCGAGTTCCTTCTTATATTCCTCGAGCAGGGCATTGGCCTGGTTCAGTTCTTCCACGCCGGAGATCATCGGATACATCATCTTCACGTTGCCCTCGACGGAGGCGCGCAGAATGGCGCGGAGCTGGGCGCGGAATATGTCGCGTTCCTGGAGGCAGAACCGGATGGCGCGCCAGCCGAGAAACGGATTGAGTTCCTGCGGCATGGGCAGGTGGGCCAGAAACTTGTCGCCGCCGAGATCGAGGGTGCGGATCACAACCGGTTGCGGCTTCAATGCCGCCGCCACCTGGCGGTACTCCTGGTATTGCTCCTCCTCCGTAGGCAACACCTCCCGGTTCAGGAAAAGGTATTCCGTGCGAAACAGCCCGACCCCCTCGGCCCCGCAGGCCAGTACGTATTCGGTGTCGGCGGCATGTTCGACGTTCGCGGAGAGCGTGATGCGGACGTTGTCGAGCGTGACGGCCGGCTCGTCTTTGAGGTCGCGGAGTTTCTCCTGCAGGTTGACCTGCTTGCGGACAAGCTGGCCGTACTCGAACAGGGTCTGGTCGGTCGGATTGACAATGAGCAGGCCGTTGTAACCGTCGAGGAGGACGTACTGCCCGCTCTGCAGGTGTTTGCTGGCGTCGTGCAGACCGACGATGGCGGGAATCTGAAGCGAACGGGCGAGGATGGCCGTATGCGATGTCTTGCTCCCCACGTCGGTGGCGAAGCCGAGCACCAATTTCTTGTCCATCAAGGCGGTCGTGGACGGCGTCAGATCGTACCCGATGATGATGCACGGTTCCTTGATCCTGTGGAGATCGGACTCGTTCTGGCGGCCCAGCAGGTTGTCCAGCACGCGCGCCGCGACGTCCCGCATATCTCCGGCCCGCTCCCGCAGGTATTCGTCGTCCAGGCCGCCGAGGGTCGCAGAGTACTTCTCGGCCACCTGATGGAAGGCGTGTTCGACGTTGACCTTCTGTTCGTGGATGGTGCGGCTCACCTCGTCGATGAGCATCGGGTCATCGAGCACGAGCAGATGGGCATCGAAGATGCGGGCGTCCTTGGCTCCCATGGCCTGGCTGACCTTCCGCTGAACCTCCTGGAGCTGATGGCGCGTCTCGACCAGAGCCTGTTGGAGGCGTTGAATTTCCTGAGGAATCTCCGCCTCGGAAATCTCGTGCCGCGGGATGGCCTCGGTGGTCTTGCCGAGCACGAGAATTTTTCCCCGGCGGACCCCGGATGACACGGGAATCCCCCGAAGAACTCTTTCCCCTGAACGGGAATGCTCGGCCATGCCGCACAAATAACCCGTACACACGGCTTTGAAAACGAAATTCTGTTTCGGCCCGCCCTGGCCAGGATTTCGCACTCGAACTGTCGTGGGGACGCCGCGCGTTTTGCGGCATCCATTGCGCGTCGCACATGCCGAACGAGGATCGCGCGGTATTTCAAGAAACTTCGTGCCAGAACGTCGTGGAGGCGTAGGATCGGAGCCGTGAGCGACGCGCGAGCCATCCGAAACCTTGCTTTGGCCGGTTTCATGGGAACGGGCAAGTCCTCAGTGGGCCAACTCGTGGCCGCGCAGTTGCATCACCGTTTCGTCGATACCGACGATCTGATCGAAGCCCGCGCCGGAAAATCGGTCACTCGTGTTTTCGAACAGGAAGGCGAAGCCCGGTTCCGCGAACACGAAGCGGCGGTGGTGGAGGACCTGACGACGTGGCAGAACAGCGTGATCGCCACCGGCGGCGGCCTCGTCGCCAACGAAGCCAATCTGGCCAGCTTGAAAACGCACGCGCTGGTGATCTGCCTCTGGGCGTCGCCGGAAACCATCTGGGAACGGGTGAAGAGCCAGACGCATCGGCCCCTGCTGAGAACGCCGGACCCTCAGGCCAGAATTCGCGAGCTGCTCGCCGAACGCGCGCCGTTCTATCGACAGGCGGATGTGCTGGTGAATACGGAATTACGCTCGATCAAGGAGGTCGCGCATCACGTGATTCATCAGTTTCGAATGGCACTCGGCCAGACTGCGCATCGGTGAAAACGGCCATCGCGCAGCGCGCCCTGGAACTGGGCTTCGACGCCTGCCGCTTCACCACCGCGGCCGCCTCGGAAAATACGCCTCAATTCCACGAATGGATCGCTTCGCAAAAACACGGCGAAATGGCCTACCTTGAACGCACCGCGCCCAAACGCGCCGATCCGCAGAAGGTCCTCCCCGGCGCCAGGAGCACCCTCTGTCTCGCGGCCAGTTACGCCGCAAGTCCGCCTTCCGCGCCCCCCGTCCGGCGTTCGCCGGGCGTTGTGGCGCGCTACGCCCGTTACCGGGATTACCACGACGTGCTGGGCGAGAAGCTCAAGGCGCTCGTGGAATTCGTGAACGCGACGGGAGGCCAAGGCACCCGCTCGCTCGGGTACGTCGATACCGGTCCGTTGCTGGAACGGGGTCTGGCCCAGCGCGCCGGACTCGGTTTCGTCGGCAAGCACACCAACCTCATTCACCGCCGGCTCGGCAACTGGATCTTCCTCGCGGAAATCATCACCACGCTCGACCTGGAACCGGACGCGCCGGAGACAAACCGTTGCGGCACGTGCACCCGATGCCTGGACGCCTGTCCGACCCGCGCCATCACCGGCCCGTTTCAACTCGACGCCCGGCTGTGCATTTCCTATCTGACCATCGAGCTCAAAGGTTCGATTCCGGTTGAATTGCGTCCGGCCATCGGCAATCGCATTTACGGATGCGACGATTGCCTCGCGGTCTGTCCCTGGAACCGGTTCGCGCGCGAAGGCCAACTGATGAAGGAACACGCGCGACCGGACCTGGAGCAGCCGGATCTGATTGAACTGCTGTCGCTCGACGACGCCGGTTTCAGGAAGAGGTTCGCCGGCACGGCAATGTTGCGGACCAAACGTCGCGGCCTGCTGCGCAACGTTTGCGTGGCCTTGGGCAACGCCGGAGACGCAGCGGCGCTGCCGGCATTGAAGCGCGCAACGAACGATGCCGAGCCGTTGGTCGCCGAGCACGCTGAGTGGGCCATCCGCCAAATCCGGACCGCGGGTCTGTGACGTCTGTGACCCGCAGCCACTGGGTTTGCTATTGGTGGTCCACTCCGAACAGCACAAGCGTCGTCCTGCGGCTCACAGAGCCGCGCTCCTACTTCTTCGGACGAATCGGAATGATCACATTCGCGCCCCACATGAAGATGACGCAGCCCGTCGCAAAGGCGCCGAGCGCGCCCTTCCACACGCCTCGCAATCCGCCGACTGCATCCGCGCCGCCGACGGTTTCCACCGACACCAACGCCAGGGCACCGATACCCACCAGCGCCAGCAACCCGGTATAGGTCATGAGCAACGTCCGCGGCCAACCGGAAGACGCCTTGAACATTCCCGCCACGGGAATCATCAACAACCCGAAAACCGCCGCCGACACCACAAACGGGCTGTCAACGCCGAACGGAAGACAGAATGCGAGCGACATCAGCGCGAGCAGGACACAAACACCGAACCAGGTTGACGCCACCATTTGCTCGCGCGACAACGCCAGGCGCCCGAAGCGATTCACGCGAAGGAGGAGATTGAAGAGCGGATCAGCCGTCCAGGTCAACACGACCGCTCCGAAAAAAAGAATCCGGACGGGCAGAAGCCAGGGCGCGAGGTCCGGACTGCTCTTCGCCGCCGTGCCCAGCATCCGGTTGAGAAAATAGCCGCCGAGGATCACACCCCACTGCGCGGCGGGGCTGAGCTTCGACATCCAGAGAAAATACCGGAGCATGAGGCCGTAGATAACGTTTCGGGCCTTGAGCGCTTCCACGATGCCGTGCCGCGCCCATTCGTTCCCGGGATCGAGCCGCAATGCTTCGCGAAAATGTTCCAATGCTTTTTGGGGATCTCTTTTCTCCAGCAACGTCCAGCCCTGGTTCGCATGGGTGATCGCATTCTCCGGGTTCTTCGCCAGGGCAGCGTCGATTGTGGCGCCGGCCTCCTGCCTTCGACCGAGCTTCACGAGCGCCATCGCACGGAGGTTCGTGCAGCCGACGTGCTCGGAATTGTTCTGGAGTCCCTGTTCGGCGGCGGTCAACGCGTCCTGCCAGCGACGCTGATCAAACCGAATCGCGGCGAGCAAGGATTGGTAATCCGCATCGGCGGGGTCCAACCGGATCGACTCCGAAATCGCCGCAACGGCTTCATCGGGCCGGTCGCGGTCGTAGAACACCCTGGCGAGCGCGTAATGCGAAAACGGATCGTCGGGCGCCTGATGCACCGCGCGGTGCGCCTCCTCGGTGGCGTCCTTGAACTCCTTCTGTTCCGTCAGGCAAAGGGCGAGCAAGGCGTGCGAGTAAGCGTCGTCGGGATCGGCGGCCAGCGCCTGCCTGAGTTCCTGTTCCGCCAGGTCATAGCGGGACTGCTGGTAAAGCAGCAGGCCGCGTTCAAGGTTGGGGTTCACTCACTTCAACTTCAGATACGCCAGAATATCGTCGTAAATCCCGCCCTGGTTGGAATAGAGCGCGTAATTGCGCGCCGTGGCGAACCATTCCTTCGTGGTCGGCTTGAGCGTGCCCGCAGCCGCGACCAGGTCCTTTGTCGTGAGCGGCTTCGGCACGCCTTCCTTCATCGCCTGACGCAGCTTCGCCTCAATGGCCACGTCCACCACCGCCTTCAAATCCGCCCCGGAAAAGTTTTCGGTCTTTTTGCCGAGATGATCGAAATCGGGTTCCTCAACGGGTTTGCCGCGGCACATAAGCCGAAGGACCGCCGCGCGCGCCGCGGCGTCGGGCGGCGGCACGAACAGGACACGGTCGAACCGGCCCGGGCGGCGGAACGCGGAATCGAGGTGCCAGGGCGCATTGGTGGCGGCGAGGATGAGCACGCCGTCGTTGGACGATTTCACGCCGTCCATTTCGGCCAGGAACTGGTTGATGAGCTGGCGTCCCGCGTGATGCCGCATGTCGGCGCGGCTGGCGCCGAGCGCATCCACCTCATCGAAAAACAGCACGCACGGCTTGTTGCGGCGCGCCTGCTCGAACAGCTCGTGCAGGTTGCGTTCGCTGTTGCCGATCCACATGTCGAGCACGTCGTTGATGCCGACGGCGATGAAGCCCGCCTTGATTTCGCCGGCCGTGGCGCGCGCAAGATACGTTTTGCCGCACCCAGGCGGCCCATACATGAGGATGCCGCCGCCAATCGGTTTGCCGTAGGCCTTATACATCTCGGCATGGGTCAGCGGATAAATGATCTTGAGCCGGATTTCCTCCTTGAGCGCCTCCATCCCGCCCACGTCTTTGAAGGTGATCTTCGGACGTTCGATCTCCCTTTCGCCCGCCGCCGGTTCTTCTTCTCCCCACGCCGCGCGCACCTTGCCGTCCACGACCTCGCTTTCCTCTTCGACGGCGTCGATGCCGAGGCGGTTGGCAAAGTCCCGGTCGGCAACGGCAGGGTCCTTCTCGATCGCGCGTCGGTATTGAAACACTGCCTGTTCCACTTCCCCGATGCCGGCCAGCAACCGGGCGTGCAGCAGAAAGGCGCGCGCCGGGGCGTTCGCGCTTTTCACAAGGTCTTCGACGATGACGAGCGCATGGCTGTTTTTTCCCTGCTGAAAGAAGGTGCGGGCGAGTCCGAGTTTCAACGAGTGATTGTCCGGAGCCAGGGCGAGGGCCTCCTTGTACTCTTTCTCTGCCTCCTCAGGCAGGCCGCACTTGAGCAGCGTGTCGGCGAGGTGCTGTCGCAGCGGAATGTTGTTCGGCGAATGCCGCAACGCGTCGCGCAGCGACTTGACTTCCTCATTCCCCGACGGATTCGGTTCCGATGACGGCATGCGGCAAAGGATGGCCGCAAGAGAAACAGCCGGTCAAGCTACGACGCAGACTCGCAGTGGGATGGGTCTCAAGGCAAAGGAATAGGGGCAACGGACTAATCCCGCAATGCGCCAAGCCGTGCTCCCCCAAAAACTCCTTTACCCCGATTCCCGACATCTCCGGAGCTGGAGACGACTCTACTGAACCGGAATCTTCTGCAATTCCTCCGCGGTCCAGGCTTCCTGGCGCGTCGCGATTTGTTCGAGCACGGGTTTGACCTGTTCGGCCGTGACCGGAGGCGCATTATTGCCCCAGGCGGCGTTGCCTCGAATAAACGTCAGAAGAGCGGCCATATCTTCAGCGGACAAATTGAGGGCTTGCCCGATGTTAGCCATCTGCATGTTGCTGTAATCGACGCCCTTTACCTGGAGCGGTCCGGTCAAGCCATTCCACGCAATCCGAACGAGGCGGTCCGGTTTCGCCGCCAGGACCCATTCGGAGCCGGCCAGCGGCGGCGCCAGACTGGGATTTCCCAACCCCGTCGGCTGGTGACAGAGCACACAACCGGCCGCTTCGTAAATCTTCTTTCCTTTGCCAAAATCTCCGGATCCGGTTGACGGCTGCATGCCTTCCACCTGGGCATACGATCTGTTCGGTTCGTAAACCCTGGGATGAAACCCGCCCGCGTGCCGGTCAAGGAAACCCATTCCCCAGAACGCCAGCACCGCGATCAGCACGAACAGCCACACGGGAGCCGGCGTCGAACCGGCCGTCGGCTCGGTTTCCGGCGTCGTATCGGGTCTGTCGGCAGGGGCGTTCATTTCACTTCGCTGTCGCGTTAGTAACGGACCCGGACGGCGCATTCGTTGCCGCCGGAGCATTGGTCGCTGCGGGAGCCGGCGGCGCGGCCATCGGTGTTTCGAACAGGACGGCACTCGTTCGCAGGCTCAGCAGATAGGCCACCAGCGCCCTGGCCTCATCTTTAGGGACGATTTCGTAATCCTGCCCGGGCGAGAATTCCCCGCTCAGTTTCAAAGCGTCGGGCGACGGCTGGCGGCCGATCTTGCGCTTCTCAAACAGGAACCGGTACGGCGGCATTTTGGACTTCTTGACTTCAATCTCCGGATTGTAGAGGTGACGCAAATGCCAGTCGCCGCCCGGCTGGCGCATTCCAATATTCGCAAGGTCCGGACCGATGCGCTGCGACCCGAGCATCACCGGCTGGTCGTAAAGAAAGTCCGCTGCGACGCT
>DATEKZ010000292.1:0-3921 GCA_035277185.1 Verrucomicrobiia bacterium | reverse complement strand
GATCAAAATCGAGGGTGAGGGGTGAGAAGGTTCAAGGACATCGCCTGGAGTTGCGGCCTGTCCAGGATGCGCGCCCCGCGTTGGCGACGGTACTTTGAACCTTGAAGTCTCCCCGGCGCGCTCCTATTTTTCGTCTTATGAAACGATTTCCTCCGCTTCTTGCCATCGCCTTGTGTTTGAACTGGCTGCCGTTTTCTTTGTCGGCTCAGGACGACGCCGCGGCCCGGGCCGCCGCCATCGCCGAACGGGAGGCGGCCGAGGAGCGCTACAAACGGCTCAACACGGCGGTGGAGGGATTGCTGTCCGCTCAGGCGGACAACCAGCGCAGGCTGACCGCGTTGACCGACGAAATCAGAACCGCGCGCGCCGAAAACACCCGGATCGACACCAGCAAATACGCCACACGGGAAGAAGTCGCCAGACTGGTGGAGTCTCTCAAGGAAATCGATCGTAAACGGGAAGCCGACAAGAAGCTTATCCTGGATGAATTCGAGGATTTAAAAAAGGACCTTCGTAAGATGCTCAGCGCCCCGCCTCCTTCGACGGCTCCAAAGAAAGGCAGGACTGGCGCCGACGCAGAGAAGGGCAGTGGCACCGCATCGGAGAAGGCTCCGGAAAAAACCGGGACGAATGCGGCCAACCAGGAGGGCGTCTGGTACACGGTGGAGCCGGGAAACACGTTCTCGGCCATCATGGCCGCGCACAACAAACACTTCGAGAAGGAGGGCAAGAAGACGTCTCTCAAACTGCTCGAGGAGGCGAATCCTGACGTCAAACCGACAACCTTGAAACCGGGTCAGAAGATCTTCGTTCCCCTCGTCGCCAAATGACATCGAAGAGATTCCGGCTGGAACGCTCCAGCGTTCTCGCGCTTCGCGCGCTCCCGCGACAATGAGTTCGCGTCGGGAATGAAACTGCTGCGCCGCACCCACCTGTATCTCGGATGCTTTTTTGCGCCGCTGCTTTTGTTTTACGTCGCTACGGGCTGGTATCAGACCGTCAATCCGGACCGTCGAAAAGGGGTGAGCGACTCGCTGGACCTGGTGAGCCGCCTCAACCGCGTTCACGTCGAGCAGTATTATCCCACGGAGGCTGCGGCCGGCTATTCCACCTACGCGTTTCGCATCCTTGTGGTCGTAATGTCGATAGCCTTGATCACCACTCTGGCTCTGGGCATAGTCCTGGCATTCCGCACCAGTCGCAACAAATGGCCCGTTTGGCTCTCGCTCGGTCTGGGTATCCTGCTTCCCGTAGTCCTGTTGTGGCTTGGACAGAAGCGGTAGTCCGCTGATGAAAACAGCCATGCTGTTGGTGCTGGCTGGTGTGGCCGTCTTCGGCGTCGCCCTGGCGCTCGTCACCCGAGTGCGGTATTCCATCACCGACCGCCACGTCAAAGTCACGTTGTTCGGTCTTTGCCTGAGACGGCTGCAGTTGTCCGATATCGCCTCGGTATCGAAGCGCCGGGCGGGCTGGGCGGAGAGATGGCCCAACACGCTGCGGCACTCGCATCGGGTGCTCGTCATTCACCGCCGGCGGGGCGTGTTCCGAAACTTCGTCATCACGCCTGCCAACCGCTATGTCTTCAAAAGCGAACTGGAAACCGCCGCGGCGAAGGCCCAACGCCAGGAGGAGCGCGTAGCATCATAACGCTCGTGCGTTCCCGGCTCTCGAACGCCGCTTCGGCTGTTCCCTCTTTGGGGTAGAGATTTCGCCAAAGTGAGGGGGCGCGGGTCAGGGTGAGAATTCCCCGAGGAACTTCGCGCATTGAAACTCTGAACCGATGGAAAACATTCAACATCGAACATCCAACCTCCTGCTGCGGTTCGTTGGCTGTTCCTTGGAGGTTGGGCGTTCGATGTTGAATGTTGAATGTTCCCAAGGCATGAAAAAGGAAAACGCGATGCGACCGGGTGGAGGGCTGCAATCAAGTGAACATGCGCTGCCCAGCGCCGGTCAGTGAAGCTCAACCTTGATAACCGGTGCCCTGACTGCTAGTTTGCGCGTCCTTTGAAAACCTGAAATGGACTACAAAGACACACTGAACCTGCCGCGCACCGACTTTCCCATGAAGGCCGACCTGGTAGCGCGCGAGCCGGAACGCCTCAGGAAATGGCAGGAGGCGAAACTCTACGAAAAGATCCAGGCTGCCCGCGCCGGCGCCGAGAAGTTCGTCCTGCACGACGGCCCGCCGTTCGCCAACGGCGACGTCCACATCGGCACCGCGCTCAACAAGATTCTCAAGGACATCATCGTCAAATACAAAACCCTCCGCGGTTACAGCGCGCCGTACGTTCCCGGCTGGGACTGTCACGGCCTGCCCATTGAGTTCAAAGTGTCGCAGGAGATGCGCAAGGCCGGCGACACCAGCGCCGACGCGGCCACGATTCGCAAGGCCTGCGAAGCTTACGCGTGGAAGTACATCAACCTCCAGCGCGAGCAATTCAAACGACTCGGCGTGTTTGGCGATTGGGACAACCCCTACCTCACGCTGAACAAGGAATATGAAGCCGACGAGTTGCGCTTGTTCGCCGACATCGTGGAGAAAGGATTTGTCTATCGCGGCAAGAAGCCGGTCTATTGGAGCATTCCCTGCCGCACCGCCCTGGCCGAGGCCGAGGTCGAGTACAAGGACCACGTGAGCCAAAGCATCTACGTGAAATTTCCGGTCATCGGTCAACCCGGAACGTTCATCGTGATCTGGACCACGACCCCATGGACGCTGCCCGCGAACCTCGCCGTGGCGTACAATTCCACGTTCAGCTACTCGCTGGTGCGTGTCGGTGGCGAGGCCTACATCGTTTCGACGATGCTGCTGCCGGCGGTTGCCGAGAAGTGCGGCTGGAGCGGGTATGAGATTGTTCGCAGCCTCGATGCCGATCATCTCAAACAGGCGGAGTATCAACATCCCTTTTGCGCGCGCACGGGAAAGTTGTTTGCCGGCGATGCCTTCGTGACCAACGACACCGGCACGGGCTTCGTGCACGTCGCGCCGGGGCACGGACTGGAGGATTATCAACTCGGCCTCGCGAACGGGCTGCCTATCTACTCGCCGGTGAATGACGATGGCGCCTTCGCCTTCACCGACGACCTGCCGCGCGATCAGCAGATGCCGGCGGAGATGATCGGCAAATCCATTCTGGAGAAGCACGGCAAGAGCGATGCGAACGAGGCGGTGCTGCACGAACTGCGCCTGCGCCAGGCGTTGCTCCATCAGGAGAACTATCATCACAGCTACCCGCATTGCTGGCGCAGCAAGACGCCCGTCATCTTCCGCGCGATGAACCAGTGGTTCATCCACATTGAAGGGCAACCTCATTACTCGAACGATTTGTTCGGCGGATCGACACGGATTACGACAACGGATCCGGGAGTTGTGCATGACTGGGCAAGGAAGGGCGGGGTCTTCGGGCTCCGCAAGGAAACCTTGAAGGCTATCGAGAATGTCAACTGGGTTCCTGAGTGGGGTAAAAATCGGATTCAAGCAGCGGTCATCTCGCGTCCCGACTGGTGCATCTCGCGGCAACGCACATGGGGCGTGCCGATCCCGGCCTTTTACGACGCGCAGGGTAACGCCGTCCTCGACCCGCTGATCGTTCGCAATGTTGCTGGTCTGATCGAAAAGCACGGCTCGAATGTCTGGTTCGAAAAATCGTGCGCCGAATTGTGGGCCCTGGTGAAGCCCGGGGACTGGAAAGGCGCGGAACCCGTCGCAAAATCCAACGACACATTGGATGTGTGGATTGATTCCGGTTCGTCATCGCGTTCGGTTCTCATGCGCCGTCCGGAACTGCAACGGACCGCGGCCTTCCAGGCCGCAGCGGCTGCGACCATCCAGAGGGTACTGGACGATGACAACGCCTCGATCGTTCCGCACCTGCTGCGGCCTGAAAGGCCGCGGTCCGAAAAACCGTCGTCGCGCGC
>DATEKZ010000291.1:0-5145 GCA_035277185.1 Verrucomicrobiia bacterium | reverse complement strand
GAGCGCGGCTCTGTGAGCCGCAGCAAGCTTCGCCAGTCATGATCCGTCGGAACGAACTCCCCCCTCGCGCGGTGCGGACGTGCTGCGGCTCACAGAGCCGCGCTCCGTTTCAGTGGCGGCTCCACCGCGCTGGGAAATGTTCAGGCCAACCGATGAGCGCCGGGTCCCGAAGGACACACGGTGAAATACCCGCCACGCCATGCAACAGACCAAACCCATCAACTCCATGAAACCGTCCATAATCCATTCGCTCGCGGCGTCGGCCGTGCTCCTCGCCGTCGCGGGTTGTTCCGATCCCGCGGACAAAGTTCACAAGTCCGGCACGTCCGATCCCCAGAAAACCGCTTCCAGCGCGTCGCAGTCCGGCAAGGAATACGTCATCCGCGCGGAGTCCACGATCGGCTTCGTCGGCTCCAAGGTGACCGGCAGTCACAACGGTGGTTTCAAGAACTTCGCCGGGACGATTCGCGCGGCCAACGGTCGGATCGTCGGAACGCCGGAAATCAAGATCGGCATGCAATCCACCTGGAGCGACAACAACCGGCTGACCAGCCATCTCACGAGCGCGGACTTCTTTGGCGTGGACCAGTTCCCGGTCTCCACGTTTACCGTCACGAGCGTTGAACCTTCCGGCGCCCAACAAAAGGTGACCGGCAACCTCAACCTCCATGGTGTCTCGAAAAGCATTTCGTTTCCCGCGAACATCCGGATTGCGGACGACGCTGTGACCGTAAAGGCCGAGTTCGCCATCAACCGCAGGGATTTCAACATCAACTATCCCGGCAAGCCGAACGATCTCATCCGCGACCATGTTGTCATCAAGCTCGACCTGAAGGCAACGCCCGGCGCCGCCCGTCCGGAAGATCAAATGGTGAATTAGCAAGCCAGAGCCCACAGTGATGAACCGAACGAGGACGCGTGGCCGACAGCGTTGCCTGTTGCTCCTGTGTGCCTGCCTCGTCGCCGTGGCCGCGCTGGCGCAATCGCGCGGAAGACGGCGGGGACCCGTGTACGAACGCGGCAACGTCCCGCAGTGGCAGTTGGAGCCGGAGTTTGCGCGCGATTCGTTCACGTTCGCGCGCATCAAGTACCGCTCCACCGTTGACCGCAGCAGCTATTCCTGGTGGACCGATTATCCGGACGCCGACCTGAATTTTTCCTGGCGCCTGCACCAGCTCACTGCGATGCGGGTGCAACCCGACCCGAAGGTGATCGAACTCACGGACAAAGAGTTGTTCGATTACCCCTTCATCTTCATGAGCGGCGTGCCGGCCATCGTCCTGAGCGATGAGGAAGTCGATGTGCTCCGGCGGTATCTGGTGAACGGCGGCTTCCTGATGGTGGACGATTTCTGGGGGGAAGAGGATTGGGACTACTTTTCCCGTGAGGTGATCCAACGCGTCTTTCCGGGGCGGAAGCCGGAGGAACTCCCGCCCGAACACCCGATCTTTCACTGCGTCTTCGATCTGAAGGAAAAGCCGCAGATCCCCAACGTGTATCACGCCACCCGTTACCGCGAGACGGGAATCACCTGGGAAAAGCCCGACGCCAAAGAACCGCACTATCGCGCCGTCTTCGACGACAAGAGGCGCATGATGATGCTGATTTGCCATAATACCGACCTCGGCGACGGTTGGGAGGAAGAGGCAACGGACCCGTATTATTTCGCCACGTTCTCCGAGCCGAAGGCATATCCACTTGGAATCAACATCCTCTTCTATGCGATGACGCATTAGGTGACCCGGAAGGATTGGATTAGAAGACCCAACCCAGAGGATTTTGACCGCGGATTACGCGGATGACACGGATGGGAAGAAGTTGAATCCGTGAAATCCGTGAAATCCGCGGTCAAAGAGTGCAGAGAAATCTACCCCCTGAAGCTCCCCCTCACCCGTCGTTCATGGGCAAGGAACAGCCTTTGATCGTCTGCTGGCTGCTCGGTAGCTGCTCGACCAATCCAGTCGCCGGTTATCCAGTGAGGCTGGCGAACGATTCCCCTTCTCCCCGGGGGAGAAGGCCGGGATGAGGGCGAGCGTTGCCTTGTGAATAACTATTCGTGGACAAAAGCGGAGTGAAATTCTTCAATGGACTCGTGCTTCGTAGCTTTTGCACGAAGCGCAACAGTTCCTCTTCCAAGGCTGGCACCGCTCGTGTGAGCGACGTGCAGCAATAAAACCGGCGGTGTGCCCTGACTCGGTCGTATCCGATTTTCGGTCACGCCGCGGCGAAACAACAACCACGTCCACGAACGTCTGACGTGTGCGCGCACGGGCCTTGAGATGAACCACTCCTTCGCGGAAAACCGGCTTCGGTTGGCGCCTTCTCCGTTCAGACATCGTGGGCCGTTTGGAACTGCCCGCCATGAAAGCCATCCTCCTCAAACTGTTCGGTCGCGCCAGCGACCTCGCCAATGTCGAACCCCTGATCGCCCTCTTCCTGGGAGCGGCGCTGCTTGCAGCGTTTCTCTCTGCCTTCCAGCAATCCCATTCGGGCCCTGACCCGTCGGGAAGATCCAGCCTGCTCTGGACGCTTTACGGACATTTCACGCAACTCGCGAGAGCCCTGATGCTCGTGGCGTTGTTGGCAGCGACAATCTCAGTCCTGCGGAGCTACCTGCGCCAGACGGTATCGAATTTTCAGCATACCCATGGCCGCGTCACCCAGGCAAACTACGACGCGGTGCAAACGATCTGGGGAGCGGAGCAGGAGCAGGGCGAATTGAAAGTCGAAATCTATACCGACGAGGAAGTCACCGAGCGCATCGAGTCGGAAGATTTGACCAAACCCGCCGTGTTGCGAAAGAAAATGGTGCGACACCCGGTCACAGCCAACCCGTTCGTTGCGGTGCGGCACGACGTGGTGTTGAAACAGAACGCGCGAAAGAAAGGCTCGGCGTACTACGTCGGTTACGAAACGGTCTGTCGCTTTTCATGGGAACTGAGCAACCCTGCCGGCACCCCGCAGAAGTGCAATCTGGTTTTCCCCCTCCCTGCCGCCCGCGCCATGTATGACGACCTGTCCGCCACACTTAATGGAACAGATGTGCTGCCGCAGATGCAGCTCAGGGACGCGACGTTGATGCTCGCGCGCGACTTGCAGCCGAACGAGGCGTTGAATTTCAGGATTTCCTTCAAGAGCCGGGGCGTATCCTTCTGGTATTTTCAGGTGAGAGAAGCGCGAGAGATTCGCGATTTCCTGCTGACCCTCACATTGCCGGATTTGCCCAAGGGCAGGCTGAACTATCCGGGCGGCTGCATGACCCCGACGGACATCCAGCCCACCGCCACCGCCCAGGGCAGCGTGCTGAGCTTCCGTCTCGACCACGCCATCTCAAATCAGGGCATGGGCATCGCGCTGCCGTCCTTGTCGCAGCCGGGTGAAATGACGAACGCTGTCCTCGGGGAAACGGAGCGCGCATGGTTGGTAATCTTCTCGATGCTCACCCTGACGCTGACCCTGGCGCAGGTGAGGCATGCCGTCCTGATCAGCATTCTCTTCGGTACGGCGACAGCCTTTGCCTACGCGATGCTGGGTGACTTCAGCGACCTGCTGTTTGGATTTGTGGGAACGGCAGTCCTGATACTGATCCCGTTGCTCCTTTTACTGGCGAAGCTGCTGACACGAATATCGAGTGGTGCATCCATCAAGGCCCTGGCGCTGCAATTCCTGATCGTTGGAATTGTTTACCCGTGCGCGGCAGGGTTGGACTCGAGCCGCCAAACGCTTTACCTGAACCTTTTCGCCGCCGGTTTTCTTGGATTTACGGCATGGGTGCTGGCTGCACGCCTGCGGAATCGCGCGGTGGAGCAAACCGGCACCGACTGAGCCTAGTGGAGGAAAACGTTTTGCCGCCTTTTGCCGGAATCGGGACTGAGGATGGATGGGCGGGATGTCCCGGCGTTGAGCGGATGACGCCGAAGGGATTCTCTCCCAGTCGGATGCGACTACCAAATTTTGTCGCATATGCGACAAAATTTGGTAAGCGCAAGAATCAATAAACGTCCCGCAAGCTTTCCTATTCGTAACGCAGCGCCACCGTTCACACCCGCGCCCGGAATGTTGATCGGCAGACGACTCGCTGGGCACTTCGCCTGGCACGGAGTTGGACAGCACCAATTACTCTGAAGACGATCACGGACTCATTGATCCGGCGCCGCGGCATCAGCAGGGAGCTTGCTCAGGTACTTTTGAACGAGAACGGGATCCAGCGGCTGCTTGAGATAGGGGGCGATTTGGGCGGGCTCGCTGGGCCTCTGGCCGTTGTTCGCTTGGGCGTAGCCCTTGGCGGCGCCGGCAACCGCGTCCGCGATCAGATTGACTTCGCCCACGCCTCCGCTGTAGAGGCCGATTGAGTAACGCGTGTCGTACTCGTCGTCCACTGGCGGGGCTGTTTCAAAGATTATGGTGTCTGAGAGATTGTCGTGCAGTGTCCCTGGGTGCAGGCGGAGCTGATAGCGCTGCAAAGTGGTCTCATCGATCGGCACGTCGAAGTACGGCTTGAGCTGCGCCAGCTCGGAGGGCAACAGACCGACGTTAGCGTTGAGGGCCTGCGCCAATTTCGCCGGGTCGGTCGGCAATTCGCCGCCGTTGGCCGCGGCGGCATATTTCTTGAATGCGCCCCGCATCGCCTCGAGAAAGTTGCCTTTGGCCGCTTTCCGCAAGGCGCTCATGGCTTGGCGCACACCATCGTTGCTGTCCAAGTTGGCGTCCCGGGTGGCGGCAGCCCAATCTTTGTCCGTAAGGAATTCCATCTCTGGAATTCGCTTATCGGGCATTTGGTCAACCCTCTGTTTGAGCAAAGTGGTCCGGGCCGCCCAGGCCCCTGCGGTGGATTCGGCTGTCGCCCCTTCGCGTGCTGTTTGGCGCAGCGCGGTCACCTCGCCGCGCAACCGGGGAATGTCCGCTGTCTCGCGCCGTAACCGCGCGCTCTCCTGATCCGCTGCCGCCAGGCGTTTTAGGGCTTCGTCGCGCTGTCGCTGCACTTCCTCTGCTTGTCGGGTGAACGGCTCTTGCTGTTGGCGCAAGGTTTCCACTTGGGTTCGCAGCAGAGAAATGTGGCGTGATCCATAAAAGCCCGCTCCGACGGCGACGGCGACAGAGGCAGTAATCAGGGTTTTCTGCAGGGTGGTCATAGCGGGGGCGTTG
>DATEKZ010000290.1:0-5270 GCA_035277185.1 Verrucomicrobiia bacterium | reverse complement strand
GACGTCCCGGCGCGCAGCAGGTCCGCACTCTGAGAAATTGTCTTTAGAGATCCGGACGCCGTCGGGCTGGCCAAGCTGCTGCGCGCCGGGACGTCGCGCGCTCCGGAAAATCTTCGCGAAAAAACAAGATTTGTCATTATAGCGGTACGGATAGACACGGATTTTTCCCGGGCGAGCGGAGATGCGCTTTCAAAGAGACGCGGTCAGTCAAACTTTAGGTCAGGCTTTTCCTTGTGCCAGCCCGTGCTCTGCTCGTAAGCGTAGGCGAGATTCAGAATCGTTTCCTCCCCGAACGGTTTGCCGAGCAGTTGCAGGCCGATAGGCAAGCGAGGTTGCGGGTTGAGGGTCGAGGGTTGAGCGCCGGTAAAGCCGCAAGGGACGCTGATGCCGCAAATGCCGGCGACATTGGCGGCCACAGTGAAGATGTCCGACAGATACATCTGCAACGGATCGTCCGACTTTTCGCCGACCTTGAACGCCGCGGTGGGCGTCGTGGGCGTAACGATGGCGTCCACCCTCTCGAAGGCCTTCAGGAAATCCTGCCGGATCAGTGTGCGGACCTTCTGAGCGCGCAGGTAATAGGCGTCGTAGTAGCCGCTGCTCAGGACGTAAGTGCCGAGAATGATGCGGCGCTTCACTTCGGCGCCAAATCCCGCCCCCCGCGTCCTGGAGTAAAGCTCCACGGGATCGGCGCCATCCGCTCGCAGACCGTAACGGATGCCATCAAACCGCGCCAGGTTCGCCGAGGCCTCGGCCGGCGCGATGATATAGTAGGTTGCCGCCGCGTAATCGGTGTGCGGGAGGGAAATCTCTTCCACTTCGGCGCCGAGCTTTTGGAGCTGCCGCACTGCCAAATCGACCGCCTGCTTCACCTCCGCGTCCAGGCCGCCAATCATGTACTCCCGGGGCAAGCCGAGTTTCAGTCCTTTGACGCTGCCATTCAACGCGGCGGCGTAGTCCGGAACCGGTTCGGCGACGCTGGTGGAATCGCGCGGATCGTGACCGCCGATCACTCCGACCATCGTCGCCGCGTCCCGAACGTCTTTTGTAAACGGTCCGATCTGGTCGAGTGACGAGGCGAACGCGACCAGCCCGTAACGCGAGACGCGACCATAAGTCGGCTTGAGTCCGACCACGCCGCACAGCGCCGCGGGCTGGCGAATCGAACCACCGGTGTCGGAACCGAGCGTGGCGATGGCTTCGTCCGCGGCAACCGCTGCCGCCGACCCCCCGGAGGACCCCCCCGGGATGCGCGTCGTGTCCCATGGGTTCAGGGTCGTAAAAAAGGCCGAGTTCTCTGTCGAGCTGCCCATCGCGAACTCGTCCATGTTCAATCGGCCAAAGATGATCGCGCCGGCGGTTCGTAATTTCTCGATGACCGTCGCGTCATAGGGAGCAACGAACTTATCCAGGATTCTCGAACCGCAGTTGCACGGATGGTTCCTGACGCACAGGACGTCCTTCACCGCGATCGGGACGCCGAGCAACGGTTGCTTCAGGTGCGTCGCTCCGCCAGCCAGCGCCTGGTCCGCCGCGCCGGCCTGCGTCAAAGCGTCCTCCGCATGGTAACTCATAAAGGCTTTGATCCGGCCGTCCACCTGCCGGATCCGGTCGAGGCAGCTTTGCATGGCCTCGCGGGCGGAGACTTCGCGCTTCGCCAGCCGGATCGTGAGTTCGGAAATCGTGAGTCGGTTCAGCATGACGGTCCGCAGGCAATCGAATGGATCATGGTCCCTCCTTCCGAAAACAGTTAACAGTTACTCGACAATCTTCGGCACGATAAACAGTCCCCCCGCTTTGGCCGGCGCGTTGCGCAGGGCGTCCTCATTCGAGAGCGAAGGACGCGTCTCGTCCGGGCGAGTGACGTTGACCATGGGGACGGCGTGCGCGGTCGGCTCCACGTCGCCTACGTCGAGCTGCTTGAGCTTTTCGATGTAACCGAGGATATGGTGGAGCTGCGCGCCGAGTTTCTGTTCTTCTGCGGGAGTGAGTTGAATGCGCGCCAGGTGCGCGACGTATCTGACATCCAGGTCCGTTGCCGACATGGAATCCATCCTCACTCCTCGTCGAACTTGCGTTTGAGCAGCGCTTCCAGTTCGGCGATGGCCTGCGCGGCGCTGGCGCCTTCCGCATGCACCTTCAATTTCGAACCCGGTCCGGCCGCCAGCATCATCAGGCCCATGATGCTTTTCCCGTTCACGCGCTCGCCATCCTTCTCGACGAAGATGTCGCATTCGAACCGGTTGGCCGTCTTGACAAACATCGCCGCGGGCCGGGCGTGGATGCCCAGCTTGTTGCTGACCATCAGTTCCTTGACGGCGCCGTTTGTTTTCCTGGCACTCATGGATTTGCCCGGACTCATGTCAACGACTGTAGCGACAGATCCCCCCCGCGCCAACCGTTTAATTAAAGCGCGCTCTTGCCGGACATCCTGGCAATCAGCCGGTCGTTCAACTCCTTCGCGGGATTGTAGCCGGAGGACTTCAACTTGGTCTGAAAAGCCGCCACTTCGACCAGGCGCGCCAGATCGCGGCCAGGACGGACGGGGATGGTGATCTGCGGAATCTCCACGCCCAGGATCTTCAAATACTGTTCCTCCATGCCGAGCCGGTCCACGTCAGGCACCTCGTTCCACGACTTCAAGGTGATCACAAGGTCTACGCGTTTCTCGCCCCGGATGCTCTTCACCCCGAACATGGCGGCCACGTTGATGATACCGATGCCACGCACCTCCATATGATTGCGCGTCAATTCGGCGCTGGTGCCGATCACCTCACGTCCGTCCACCAGCGTGACCCGGGTCACATCGTCGGATACCAGACTGTAACCGCGCTCGATCAACGCCAGCACGCACTCGCTTTTGCCGATGCCGCTTTCGCCGCGGATGATGACGCCGACACCGAGGATGTCCACCATGCTGCCCATCTCGCTTCCCCGGGGCGCGAACATCATCTCCAGGGCGAGGGTCGCAAGATTGATGAACTTCATCGTGATCAGCGGGCATTGGAAGATCGGAACGTCCGCATGCTCCGCGGCTTTCAGGAACTGCCGGTCGGGACGGAGGGTCCGGCACAGGACAATGCAGGGAATCCGGTAGGAAAAGAGGTTGGCGTAGCGCTCCTCGCGCTCCTGCGGAGTCAGCGATTTGAGGTAGGTGGATTCGGCGCTGCCGATCACCTGCACCCGCCGGCTGGCAAAATATTTCGTGAACCCCGTCAGCGCCAGGCCCGGGCGATTGACCGTCGGCTCCCGGATGACCCGCTTCAGGCCCTTGGCGCCGGCGACGAGTTTTAACTCCAGTTCGCCGGCGTGGTCCGTGTAGAACCGTTGGACTGTCACCTCTTCGCGTTGCATAGGGGGTGGGGAAATGGAGTGATGGAGTGCTGGAGTGATGCGACGGCCTCGGCAGCCGCCGTGGGGCTTCCGCGCCAAACACTCCAACACTCCATCACTCCCGCGCTCCGATTCATAGATTGAACTCCGGTCCGAGATAAATCTCGCGCGCTTTCGGGTCGTCCACGAGCTGTTCGGCAGCTCCCTCGTAAACCACCTCACCCTTGTGAATCAAGTATGCGCGATCCACCAGCTTCAATGTCTCCCGGACATTGTGGTCCGTGATGAGGATGCCCAGCCCGCGGTCTTTCAGGCGACGCACGATCTTCTGTACCTCGTAAACCGCGATGGGATCGATCCCGCTGAACGGCTCGTCGAGCAACAGCAACCGGGGGCTCGTCACCAGCGCGCGCGTGATCTCCAGTCGCCGTTTTTCCCCGCCGCTGAGCGTGTAGGCCCGGCTCCCGGACAGTCGCGCCAGGTCCAGCTCATCGAGAAGGTATTTCAGGCGCACCTGGCGTTCCGGCGCGCTCACCTTGCACGTTTCCAGAATGGCCAGGATGTTTTGCTCGACGGTGAGTTTGCGAAAAACCGACGGTTCCTGAGTCAGATAACCGATTCCCAGCCGCGCGCGCTGATGCATGGCCAGCTTCGTGATCTCCTTTCCCTGAAAACGGACCCCGCCTTCGTCCGGTTTCACCAGGCCGACGACGATATTGAACGTCGTAGTTTTCCCGGCGCCGTTGGGGCCCAGCAACCCGACAATCTCGCCGGCATTGACGAAAATGGAAACACCGTTAACGACGCGCCGGTGCCGGTATTCTTTGACGAGCTTCTGAGTGACCAGCAACCCTTCCACCGTGCTCGAGGCTACGGGCGCCTGCGAACTGCGCGCGATCGGAGCGCTCTTTGTCTCCGGCGAATTCATGATCGATCCTTGACGGACAGTAACTTCATTTTGGCAGAGAGAATTCCTGCGGCCTGGACAAAAAGCTGGCTTTCAGTTTCATCTTCCAGTCGCCGGTTGCTTTTACGGTGGTCCGCGCACGGTCGAGGACCACCGTATCGCCGGTCACTTCCACGGCGGCGGTGGGGACCTTCGGATTGCCGACCAGGCTCAGGACGTATGCAATTCCTTCGTAGATGATTTCCCTTCCCTGGGCGCGGGTCAGGCCTTCGGCATCCATCAGCTCGATTTCGACGTGCGGCTCTCCGGTCAACACCACTTCCTCACGACCGGCGGTATAGACCGCCTTGTCTCCGCGGGCGATCCGGTCGCCTTTGGCATGGAGAATCCGTATTTCGACTTCCCGCTCGGCGACGACGCTCTCGAGGTGATTGGTGCCCGGAATAATAGAGCCGGTGAGCAATCCGCAGGAAAGTTTCATCCGGTCCGGATCGCTGACGACCACATTGCCACGATACGTGGCCATGTCCCGGCCGCCCGCCTCCGACGCCGATTTGAACTCGAATGTGTCCGAAGAAAGCTCCACGGGCCTGGTCGGACGTCCCGCAGAAGCCGTGACCGGCGCGGCCGGAACGTTCGTTGTGCCGCCGGTTTTAGGAAGCAGCCAGGCGGTCTGTCCAAACGCTCCCGGCGGCAGCCGCATGCGCACGTTGCGCGACGCGCGATAGATCCGATTGGTGACGTCAAAAGCAAGTGTCTCGGCAGTCCCTTCGAGCTGTCGAACGATCCACTCGGGTTTGCCCGTCAGCTCGACAGCTCCGCTCGCCGCCGAATAAACGGCCCGTTCGGCCGTCACTCGATCGCCCCCTTGTTCCACCACGACCTGCCCTTCGGCGACAGCGCCCTCGGTGAGTCCACCTTGCGCGGCGGAAGCGATCGTCAGTGTTTCGCAACGGAGCTTTCCTTGCTCGTCGTTCACCCGGACGTTTCCGCGCAGGATGGCGAGGTTGAAATTCGTGCGGACCGTGTC
>DATEKZ010000289.1:0-7810 GCA_035277185.1 Verrucomicrobiia bacterium | reverse complement strand
CAAATCTACAGAGCAGACGTGCATGAACAGAGCGTCCGAGAGCACGGCTCCTGGGTAGCCAACTTCCTTCCCACCTCTGCCCCAACCCTGTGAATAACTCACATGAAAAACTCCTTTCCAACACAGAGAACATCTCTCCCTCGGGGAGAGGGAACAGCCGAAGCGGCGTTCGAGAAAACCAAAACGCTCTCCAGCAGAAGGCCGGGCATCGTCGCTCCCTCTCCCCGAGGGAGAGGCGGGGTGAGGGGGAAGGAAGCGGCCGAATTATCCGCGCGGCCGCAAGATTTTGAGATGCGCCCCGCCCCGTGAGGGGACTCCTTGCTTGTTGCAGACTTGCGTGTCAAGAAGCTCTGAGCTAGGCGCGTCTTCGCCTGCCCGACGCGCCTGCGGGAGCGGTCCTGCCGCGGCGGCCCGGTCCGGTCGCGGAATCGATGGAACCACGCTGGAATTCATCCCACGTCGGCGACATAGCACGTAGTTTCGTGACGATTTTCGTGAACGTTTCGATGACGTAGTCGATTTCCTCTTCCGTGTTGTCCTTGCCGAGGGAAAGAATGATGCTGCCCTGAGCGAGCCGGTGGTTCAGACCGATAGCTGCCAGCACCGGCGGAATTTTCAACGACTTGCTGATGCAGCTCGGACCGCTGGCGGCGGCAATCCCGTTTACATCCAGCATCAAGGCCAGCCCCTCGCCTTCGATAAACTCCACGCTGATGTTCAGGTTGGTGCTGATACGCTTCTGCCCCGGCTCCGGTCCGTTCAGCTTGACGTGCGTGACGCCGGTCCTGATTCCATTCCAAAGCCGCCGTTGCAGTTCCGCCACGCGGGCCATCCGCCGCGGCATTTCACGGGCAG
Source organism: Verrucomicrobiia bacterium (assembly GCA_035277185.1). Taxonomy (GTDB): domain Bacteria; phylum Verrucomicrobiota; class Verrucomicrobiia; order Limisphaerales; family AV2; genus DATEKZ01. The sequence goes on along the minus strand of DATEKZ010000289.1, from coordinate 6,955 downwards.
CCACCTCCGCGGCGACGCCGGCGCCGACAATGGCCGGCACATTCTCGGTGCCAGCCCGCAAGCCGCCTTCCTGCACGCCGCCGTGAATGAGGCTCGTCAACCGCACGCGGCGATTGCGATAGAGAACGCCAACGCCCTTCGGGCCGTAAAAGCGGTGCGGCGTGAGCGAAAGCAGGTCGATTCCCAGGGCCCGCACATCGATCGGCAGCCAGCCGCCGCCGGCCACCGCATCCACGAACAGCGGGATCCCCTTCTCGGCGGCAATGGCGGAGACCTCGGGAATCGGTTCGAGGGTCCCGATGTCGTGGTTCACGTGATGAACACACAGGAGAATCGTCCGGTCGTTAATGGCAGCCTTGACCTCTTCTGGATCCACCCGGCCGTCGGCGTCCACGCCCACTTTCGTGCAGTTGAATCCGTGCTTTCCCAGGAATTCGACCGAATTCAAAACGGAGGGATGCTCGATTTCCGTGACCACGATGTGATTGCCGCGCCGTTGATTGGCAAAGGCGGTTCCTTTGACCGCCAGATTCGCGGATTCCGTTCCTCCGGACGTGAAGATGATTTCCTCCGGAGACGCGGCGTTGATGAGCGCGGCGCTTTGCTCGCGAGCCTTGGCGAGCGCATCGCGCGCGCGCAGTCCGAGTTGGTGCAACGACGCCGGGCTGCCGAAAGCCTCGGCGAAGAAAGGCCGCATGGCCTCGACCACTTCCGGAAGCACCGGTGTGGCGGACTGGTGATCGAGAAAGACCCGGCGCATCGGCAGTTTCCGATTTGGATTTTCGGTAGTGGCTCGGTTTGCAACTTTCGGTGGGGCGAGCCGACTCGTCGGTAGCCTCGCCCCACCAAGCTGCGCCACTACCGGATTGTCGTCTTGCCTGTTGCCACACGGACCCTAGTCCGTTCCCTTGAATTAGCAATTAACAGTTGGCAATTCTCAATTGGCAATCGTCGTCCGAAGAAGTCATTATCTCGTCCTTGAGTCGTTGTTGACTGGGGTGTTTTCAAGATCGCTCGATTGCCTCGGGCCGGAGCGCGAGTCTGTGACTCGCAGCAGCTTCGTCAGCCAGGCGCCGCGTGGAATGATATGACGCGCCTCGGAATTCGGACGTTGCTGCGGCTCGCAGAGCCCGCACTCCGCACTTCCCGGTCACTTGCGTTGCCGGGATGCCTCCGGTAATCTGCCCCGCAGATGCGTCTTCTCGACCGCTATTTGCTGTGCGAACTGCTCATCCCGCTCGGCTACTGCGTCGGCGGTTTCTTGATTTTCTGGATTTCCTTCGACCTGTTCAAGGAACTGGAGTCGTTTCAGCAGGAGAAACTCGGCGTCGGAGAGATTGCCAAATACTACTTCGTCAAGACGCCGGAATTGCTCGTAACCGTAACGCCCGTCGCGCTGCTGCTCTCGTTGCTGTATGCCCTCACCAATCACGCTCGCCATCACGAACTGACGGCCATGCGGGCGGCGGGCGTCAGTCTCTGGCGTTTATGCGTCCCCTATTTCGGCGTCGCCGTGTTTCTGAGTGTCCTGCTGCAAGCGATGAATGAACAATGGGTGCCGGACAGCGCGGAACTCGCCGAAGAGATTCGCAAGCGAAACGCGGCCGAACAGCCCACCGCCGAAGAGCGTCAGTGGCAAAATGACCTGAATTTCCGAAACGACCGCGAGAACCGTTTCTGGCGGATTCGGGCCTATAACGTCGAAACCGGCGAGATGCGTGATCCCTACGTGGCGTGGAGACCGGCCGACGGACTGCGCCGGCAGTTGCTCGCCGAACGCGGGGTGTGGACCAACGGCGTGTGGACTTTCTTCAACGTGCAGAACATGATTCCCGGGGCGTCTCCCGATTCTCCCAAGATGTGGGAGCAAACGAATGTCCTGGCCGTCACGGAATTCTCCGAAACGCCCGAGCAGATCAAAAGCGAGATCAAGGTCAGCCGGCTCAGCAGCGCGCGTGCGGCGAGAAGGGTTCATCTCACGATCGCCGAAATCCTGAACTACAAGCGGCTCCATCCTCACCTGCGGCCACGCGACCGGGCGCTGCTGGACACCCAGTTGCATGCGCGTCTGGCTGCGCCCTGGACCTGCCTGATCGTCGTGCTCATCGCGATTCCGTTTGGCGCGCCGTCCGGACGCCGCAATGTGTTCGTCGGAGTCGCCGCCAGCATCTTCATTGGATTTACCTACTTTGTCCTGCAACGGATCGGGATGGCTTTGGGCACGGGCGCCTGGGTGCCTCCGCTGCTGGCCGCCTGGTTGCCGAACCTGCTGTTCGGCGGCGCGGGCATTTGGCTGACCCTGCGGGTCCGATAAGCCGCATTTTCTCACGCGGCGCCGGATGTTCGACAAACCTGAGCGTGAGAGCTTAAACTGACGCGCCGTGAGCGACGAACTGGCCAAGTTGAAAGCCCGCTGCGACCGGCTCGACCTGCTCTACCAGGTCAGCAAGGTCATTCACTCCACGCTCGAACCCCACGAGGCGCTCACCTTGATCCTGGGTGAGGCGGTACAATTGATGCGCGCCTCCAGCGGTTCGATCGTGTTGTTCAATCCCACCACCGGTTTCCTGGAGATTCAGGCCTCGCACGGACTTCCTCCGGGCGCCTCGCAACTGAAGCTGCGCCCGGGCGAGGGCATCACCGGCTGGGTGGTGCAGACGGGCAAGCCCGCGCGTGTCGGCGATGCCACCCAGGATCGTCGTTACGTCATGGTCCAGCAAAATGTCAGGTCGGAACTGGCGGTGCCGCTGGAGGTCAATGGGATCATTCGCGGGGTGTTGAATGTGGATTCCGACCGGCTCAACGCCTTCAGTGCCGAAGACCAGGAATTGTTGGAAGAACTCTCGGCCCAGGCGGCCAGCGTCATTCAGAACACATGGCTTTACGAACAGCTCCGGCTCAAGGCCCGCCTCCTGGAATCGCTCGTCAGCGTCGGCCAGACCATCAATTCCACTCTCAACCTCGACGACGCGCTCAAGGTGATCACCCGCGAGGCCTGCCAGTTGATGGAGGGCAAGATGTGTTCGTTGCTGATGCTCGACGAACGGCGTGAATGGCTCGACCTTCGTGCCAGCCACGGCGCCGGCCCGGCCTACGTGAAAAAACCTCGCCTGAACGTGGCCGAAAGTCTCCTCGGCATTGTCGTGCGGCGCAAGAAACCGATCCAGGTCGAAAATGTTCAGATCTCCAGCCGTTACCAGAGCGTCGAGGTCGCCCGTCGGGAAGGACTGGTTTCCCTCTTGAGTGTGCCGCTGGTTTTCGCCGGCCAGGCCATCGGCGCCTTGAGCGTTTACACCGGCGAACCGCACGTCTTCTCAAACGAGGAGATCCGCATCCTGACAGCGCTTGCCGACCTGTCCGCCATCGCCATCGAGAAGGCCCGACTTTACGAACGGATCGTGGATGTGGAGGAGCAAATGCGGCAGAACGAGAAGCTGTCGGCGCTCGGTCTTTTGGCGGCGGAGGTCGCCCACGAGATCCGCAATCCGCTGACGGTGATGAAGATGCTTTATCACTCGCTGGATTTGCGTTTTCCGGCCCGGGACCCGCGTTCCCGCGACGCGCAAATCATGGGCGAGAAGATGGAACACCTGGACCGGATCGTGGATCAAATCCTCGACTTCGCGCGCACGAGTGATCCGCAAATGGTCCCGGTTGATTTGAATGAATTGATCGAGGAACTCGGCCTCCTGACGCGCCACAAGCTCACCCAACAGAATATCCAGCTCGTCCGCAAGCTGGACGAGGATTTGCCGGTCGTGATGGCCGATGCGACCCAGTTGGAACAGGCCTTCCTGAACCTCATCCTCAACGCGGTCGAGGCCATGCCGGGCGGCGGCAAATTAACGATTGTCTCGCGCCCGTTGCGCTCGCCGCGCTCGAGCGCCGGCCCGGCGCATGTCAGCGTCGAGTTCCGCGACACCGGCCACGGCATGACCCGGGACCAGCGCAAACGCGCGTTTACTTCCCTGCTCAACACGACCAAGCGCAAAGGCACCGGTCTGGGGCTGGCCATCGTCGCCCGGATCGTCGAAGCGCATCGGGGCACGGTCGAAGTGAAGTCCAGTTCCAGCCGTGGCACCGCCATTGCCGTCACCCTGCCCCTGAACTGAGCCGTCTCTCTTCAGTTAGAGAAATGGCTCGCCCTCACCCCGGCCCTCTCCCCCGGGGAGAGGGAGAAGCTCTCGAGCGTCTCCGATAACTTCACCGCCCCGTGATTCGTCCCAGCGTGGTCGAAGGCAGTTCCCTCTCCTGGGGGAGAGGGTCGGGGTGAGGGCGAGCGTGTTATCCAACTGACTGAGTTATGGGTTCGCTCACAGCAACACCAGTTGCCGCGTGGTCACGTCACCCAGTCCGCTCACCCCCAGACCGATCAGCCGCAGTGGTCGGGAAACCAGTTTTTCCCGGGCCAGCAGAAAACACCCGAGCCGGTAGATTTCCTCCGGTTCGGTGACCGGTCCCTCGACCGTGATCTGGCGCGTGAGCGTCGTGAAATCGCCGTAGCGCAGTTTCACCTGAACGGTTCTTGCCGCCAGGCGCCGGCGCTTGAGTGTCGCGGAAATTTCGGCGGCTTGTCCCCGAAGGCATTTCCGCAGCTCGACGCGGTTGTCGGTGTCCCTCAGGAATGTTTCCTCGCTGCTGATGCTTTTGACCTCGTCGCCGAGTTCGAGCGGACGATCGTCTTCGCCAAAAGCAAATTGCTTCAGCTTCGGCCCGAACGATCCGACCTGCGCGCGCAGGTCGCCGCTGTAGTCCTGCAGATCGCCGACCGTCCGGAGGCCGGCCCGGTTCAACGCCTGTTCGGTGACTCTGCCGACGCCGTGAATGGCGCGCACGGGCATCGGACGAAGGAACAGAACTTTGTCCCGATCGGGCACCAGCGTCAGGCCGTTGGGTTTGTTGAAATCACTGGCCAGCTTGGCGAGCAGTTTGTTCGCGGCGATGCCGATGCTGGCAGTCAGCCGCCGTTCGATCTGAATCCGCTGTCTCAACTCTTTGGCCAACGGCACGCTTCGCAGCAGACACTCGTCGGATTCGGTCCCGTGACAAACGGACGAAAGGTCCAGGTACGCCTCGTCGATCGACACCTGCTCGATTAGCGCGCCGGTCCGGGCCACGATGGCCATGATCTGGCGCGATTCCTCGCGATAGTGATCCATGCGGGGCCGGACAAAAATCCCCTTCGGGCAAAGGCGGCTGGCCGTGACGCTGGGCATCGCGGAACGGACGCCAAACTTGCGCGCTTCGTAACTCGCCGCGCAGACGACGCCGCGCTGCGTGGGCGGACTGCCCACGATCACGGGCTTGCCGCGCAACGAAGGATTATCGCGCTGTTCGACCGACGCGTAGAAGGCGTCCATGTCGAGATGGAAGATGACGCGGAACATCTTGAAGGAAAAACTGCCGGATTCTGACGCCGGCGAGTAGCAAAATGGCGTCGCCGACTTCGCTCGGAGCGCGACCGGTCCCCGTCCTTTGTACTCTGACCGAGATGCGAGTGCATCAAGCGGTTACGCATCTGGACTCTCAGCAATGCCAGCAGTTGTGCCAGCAAATAGGGTACTCCGGCAGGATTCTGCTTAATCGCCCTTCGTCCGCCCACAATCTGCTAATCGATTCCGAAACCGCTGCGTTAGCCTCATAACCGAAAGAACAGTTATGAAGCAGAGGTTCCGATTATATCGTCGCTCGTGCACCGGTCGCTTCTACATTCACGACGGCGTCACAGGCAAGCAGGAAAGCTTGGGCACCTCCGACCGCACCGAAGCAGTGCGCTTGTTGCACTCCAAGAACGAGGCGGACCGCCAACCCGCCATCAATCTGCAAATCGCCCGTGCCTATCTGGCCGCCGGTGATCCAAGCATCGCCACCCGCACCTGGCAGGTGGTGATCGACGAGTTGGTCAAGACCAAGCAGCAGAGCAGCACGCGCCAACGCTACGAACGGGGATACCAGGACCAGGCGTTCGATTCGCTCCGCGCCCTGCCGATCTTGCAGACGCGACCCGAACATTACCTGCACGCCCTTGAAGTGGGCACGGTTTCGACCAATGACAACCTGCGTCGACTCCACAACTTCGCCTTGGCCATGACGTGGTTGCCCTGGCCGGTGCTGACCAAGAAGCAGTGGCCGGCTCTGCACTACCGCGACAAACGCGGTATCACTTGGGGGGAACATCAGGCGATTGTCGCCGGGGAGAAGAACCCGGAGCGCAAGGCGTTCTTTGAACTGGCCTGGCACATGGGCGCGGCGCAGATCGACTTGGTTTCGCTCAAGGCCGAGGATGTGGACTGGCCAAGTCAACTCATCAGCTATAAACGACGCAAGACCGGCACGCTGGCCATTCTGCGCTTTGGCGAGGAGGTGGCGTCGATTCTGAAGCGACTGCCCGCGACCGGCCCGTTATTTCCGAGCTGGTCGAAGCTCAGTTCGTCGGACCGAGCAGCGCGGTTCGCCAACAAGTGCAAGGGGCTGGGCATTACGGGCGTCAGTCTGCATTCTTATAGGTATGCGTGGGCCGAGCGAGCCAAGACCGCCGGTTATCCCGAACGCTACGCACAAGAGGCGTTGGGGCACAAGAGCAAGGCGGTGCACCGGGCTTACGCCAAAAAGGCTCGGGTGGAATTGCCGTCCCTGGAGAGCTACGAGAGGAAGATTGTGCCCTTGCCAACGGTGAGCGCGGCGATTGCGTCCGCCAACGGCAGCACCGCGACGCCTCCGGTGTCAGAAGTCGCACACCAAGCGTCTGAAGAAAGGAGGGCAATATGAATCAGCATCCTGTGACGACGCTCGATCCGGTGTTCCGGTGGCTGGATTTCGTCATCGCCGAGCACGGACTCGACATCTACCTGGTGATGGTGTGGGTGTCGCCACTGCTCATTCTGTGGATTCTCCGCGGTGGGTTCTGGCGCCGACCAATCCGGCGGCGATATGTCGGGAAGGCCCCGCCAGTCAT
>DATEKZ010000288.1:0-6657 GCA_035277185.1 Verrucomicrobiia bacterium | reverse complement strand
TCTCCCCCGCTGGGGGAGAGGGTGCTCGGAGGCCGGCGGCGGGGATTGATGCAGCGGACGCGGACGGTTCCGTCAATTCTACCGTAATCCCGACAAACGTCGGAGCCACGATGTTGTTGAAGCTCTCGATGCTCAGTTTTTCGACGACGCCGCGGCCTTTGACCGGCTTGGCGGCGTAACGGACCTGCCTGCCGTTGTGACACAGATCGGGCACCTCCTTCGAACCGGGCACCTCAATCTGGGCAATGTAGTCGGCAATCTCGACGCCGTTTTTCAGCACGATCTCCTCGGCGCCGCCGCCGGCGAAATGCACCGTGATCTTCGCGGCGTCCAGTCCTTTGTTCTTCTCGCCGTCGAACGGCCAGGCCCAGCCACCCACGCCGCCCAGGATGTGCAACTGGCTCACCGGCACGCCCACCTTGACCTCGACCTTTTGAGGATAGCTCCGCGCGATACCGGCGCCGCCCTTCAGAACGATCACGTTGTTGCCGGTCGGGCTTTTCTGCGGGCTGACGATGTCGAACGGCACGTCGCCAAACTTGAACGTGCCGAATCTCTTGAAGCGCAGCGTTTCTTCGCGGGATTCTCTGCTGTTGTAAATGCCCTGGCGCGTGTCCGCCGTGAACGCGGAGGTCAGGTCGAGAATGCGGAAATGCAAGTCGTCCGCGCAGATGTAGGCCAGCAGATCGCGCATCCCTTCGGCGCCCAGCGCTTCAAAGCCTTCCGGCATGAGCGAGCGGCCGGTCGAGTTTCGGCTTTTGATGTTGTTCTTGCGGACTTCGGTTTCGGCCGTCTGATTGCGCAACACGACGACAGCCTGGTTTTCGCGCAAAACGATGCCGTCGTAGGAAAGGTCGTCTCGCGTCTCGATGCTGGTGCTGACGAAGTTCGGCTCCACGACCCGGTTGGGATCGAGGATGTGGAGCAACAAATCCGCCGGCCCGTGCGCGCCCATACCGGTGAGGTTCGGCGCGAAGTCGGCTCCGTCGTTCTTGAACTTGTGGCACGCGGCGCAGTTGTCCAGGTAAAGTTTTTTGCCGTTCGCGAGATTGCCGCCCGTTTGTTCCACAACCGGTTTGAATTTCGCCACCAACCCCTCCTTTTCCTTCTGCTCGGGGCCGCGGAGTGCGTCGATCACTTCGCCGGCTTTCGCGGCCACACCCTTGTCGGTGTGAGTGCGCAGGCGGTGCAGGTTCGCGGGACCGAGCGCAAACGTATCGATCTTTTTATCGGCGAGCGCCTGGATCAACGAGTTCGCCCAGTCGGCCCGGCGGATCAATTGTCCAAATGCGACTTCGCGCAATTCTGTGTCGAGCTTCGGAAAGGCCGCGACCAGGGCGGCTCCCGCGGCGGAATCACCGGTGGCGCCCAGCGCCTCGGCGGTCCGCTTCTGCAGGGTCGGTGAAGCGGAAGAACCGAGGAGCGCGGCGACGTTCGGTACGATGCTCGCATCCATCTTGCGAACGCCGAGGAGGTTCACCGCAACCTGTCCGCGCTGATCGTCGGCGAGGCTGGCGTCCTGCAGTTTGGCGCCCAATTGCGTGATCACCGGCTTGAGTTCCCCGGTCAGTGAATTGTCCTTGTCCCAGCGCGCGATCAGCGGCAGGGCGGCGCCCGGCAGACCGGGACGCGATGACGTGAGCAGAGATTTGAATGCCGACTGCAATTCGGTGTTCCATGCCGGCGCAACGTCAGGCTTGAGGGTCGCCGCGAGTGTTTCGAGCACCGCCTGTTTTAGCCCGTCGGTTCCCGCCGGTTGTTTCGCGATTACCGCAACGACCCTGACCGCCGGAGCGGCGTCCTGTTTGTTGGCCAGCGCACGTGTCACGTGAGCCACGAAGTCCGCCAGGAACGCCGGATCCTTCGCATTGAATGCCGCCTCAAGGAAAAGGACCGGATCTCTCGCCGCGACGCCGACGGCGGCGGATTGCGTGTGTTTGTCTTTATAATTCGGCCACGCCGCGACAACGGTCCGGGCGATGTCCGGCGTCAGATCAAACGTCCCGAGCGCGATCAACGCGTTCAGCCGCGCTCGTGGATCGGGATCGTTGATTCGCGCCTCCACGTCCGCGAGGTCGGGCACGCTGCCGGAGTTGTCGCGGTCACCGATGATGCGCAGCGCGTTCTTTCGGACGACCGGGTCCTTGTCGTTGACGGCGGCAACCAGGAGTTCGTTGTCCAGCTCGCCGAGCACTTGCACCGTGTACAGAGCGGCGATCTGCGCGGCGGATCCAAGGTTCGCCGCTTTTACCATCGCCTTGAGAGGCACCGCTTTGTCAGCGACGCCCTTTTCGCGCAGCAGACGCGCCGCGGTGTCGCGGACCCATCCGTTCGGATGCGCGAGCTGTGCGATCAGTTGACCGGCCTGCAGTTGGTCCAGTTTCGGCACTGAAATGGTTTTCGCCTGTTTGTGTTGCACGCGCCAGATGCGGGCGAAATGGTGATCGCGGTCGGGGCGTGTCGCCGCGTTGCGCGCACCGTGATTGGGACCGCGCGTGTCGTTGTGGATGGCGGCCTGGTTGTAAAAGTCCACGACATAGAGCGCGCCGTCGGGACCGACGCGGGTGTGAACGGGACGGAACCAGAGGTCGGAGCCCGCAATGAACTCGGTCTCTTCGCGGCCAGCTTCCTTGCCGGCGGTATAGGTGACGCCGTTCGCGCGGAGGACGTCGTTATGCACGAGGCTCATGGTGGTTTCGGAACTGAAGTGCTGGCCGTTCCACTTGTCCGGCCATGCGCCGCCGTTGTAAATGCAGCTTCCGGCCGACGCCGTGAACATGCCCACCCAATCGATCTGCACGTAGGCCGGGCGCGCGTGATGCACCGCCGGGAAAATCTTCTGGTGATCCGGCAGCACCGACGATGCGCGGACGCCGCCAACGTTGCCGCGCGCGAGTACTTTTTCCGGCATGACGATGTGAAGAAAATGTTCGCCGCAGGTGGCGGTGGTGTAAAAGGCCTCGCCGTCCGGAGCGAAGTCGAATCCCCACGTATTGCACGAACCGGAGGCGTATTGTTCGACCGCGGAGCCGTCGGGTTTGAAGCGGATGATTCCGGCCGTCACGCGCCCGAAGTTTTTCGAGCGGTCGCCCGAAGTCGGTTCGCCCGCGCTGTAGCCGATGGCGCTGTAAACCCAGCCGTCCAGGCCCCAGCGGAGGTTGTTCAGGACAGCGTGGGTGTCGGCCGTACCGAAACCGGTATAGAGTTTCTCCACTTTGTCGCACGCGCCGTCGCCGTTGGTATCGCGCAGCCAGAGGATGTCCGGCGCCTGTGAAACGATGACGCCGTCCTTGTAGAACACCAGCGACGTTACCAGTTCCAGGCCGCCCGGCACGCCGTGTTCGAAGTCGGCGAAGACATGCTTCCTGTCCACGCGCCCGTCGCCGTTGGTATCTTCGAGCCATGAGATACGATCGCGGGCGGGGCGATCTTCCTTTGCGCCGGGCACGACCTTCTCCGGTTCGTTGACGCCCCAGAGCGCGACCATCTGGTCGTTTTTATTGATCGTGCGACCGCCGGGATATTCGGGTGTTTCGGCAACCCAAAGCCGGCCTTTCGGGTCCCAGTCGAGGGAAATGACCTTTTCGACGAGGGGTTCGGACGCGACGAGGCCGACGGTGAACTCGGGATGGACGTTCATCCTGGCGGCCGCTTTCTCCGGCGCGGTGGGACCGCCGGCCGGGTACTTCAGGCTCGCGAGTTCCTCCTTCGAGCACAGAGAGTCAACGTTCTCCCGTTTCCCCGCCCAGGCGATGCCGCGGAGCAGGATAGCGCGGTAGTGTGGCGTCTGGAAGGACGTGTATTCGTGACCGGGAAGACTCACGAACGCCCGGTAAGACGCCGAACCGCCTTCCCAGGTTTTTTCGTACGTCCAAAGCTGCGGCGCGATGATGAAGACGCTGTGAAAACTCGTCGCCAGCACCTTCACGTCGGGCGCCATGTCCAGGTCGTAATAGATTTCGTCTTTCCAATCAAAGTTTGAGACTCCGTTGACGATCGGATGCTGCGGGTTGACGAAGTAAAGGCCGACTTCGCTTTCGAGCCATTTGGTTTTCCGGTCGCCGTCCCAGCGCCACGCGCCGCCCTGGACCTTTTTGGCCCATTCATGCTGGTCGCCGCTGACCACACCGTCGTGAACGACCACCAGGCCGCCGCCGCGCTTCAGGAACTTCTCGAAGTCGGCGCGTTGTGGGCCGACCACCTTCATGCCGTCCGCGGCATAAATGACGAGCACGTCGGTGTTTTCGAGCTGTTGCGCGGTCGGGAACTCCATCGCGCCGTTCACTTTCGCGCCGCGCTCGTTGAGCAGCCGGGTCCAGTCGCCGAGGAAGCGCGGATGATCGTGCTGGCCGGGGCCGTGGGTTTTGACGCCGCCGCGAATGAAAACGCGGAGGGGTTGCTCCCGCTGGGCGACCGCGGGCAGCGCAGAAAGCAACAAGGCGAGGAAAGCGACGAGTTTCAATTTCATGTTCATGGACAACTGTGGTTCAAGCCGAATCTACGCCTTACAACCGTTTCGCCAACGAAAAACTGACCGCCGTTCCGGCCGTCGAGATCGTAACCACGAACGGACACGAACCACGCGAAATACACGAACCGCGTTGCTCGAAAAACGCGTGGTTGGGTATTTCGTGGTTCCCGTTACCTGCTTGCCTGTTTGTAACGCCCCTTGCCGGCGACGATAACTGCATGGCATGATCCTACAGAAGGTAACGAAGGAAACGAAGAGTCTTTTTTGATTTCATCTTCGTTCCCTTCGTTTGCTTCTGTTAAGTCCCTCGTCCCTTCTTCAAGAGGGATGCATGACAGTGGGGGGGACAGATTGTAACCGCGAACCACACGAACGGTTCCTCAAACATTCTTTCGTGTATTTGGCGTATTTCGCGGTTTGAAAAACTCGGTTCGTGGTTAATAATTCGGTTCCGCGACATCAGCGGTTCATCTGGCGCAACAGCCTATATTTCAAAAGGACTTCACGCGCGCAAAAACCGGCGATGCGCCAGCCTTGCCGGCCGTCCAGGAACCCGCGCCGGAAGACATATCCGCGCAGCCAGCGAAAGGCGGCATGGCCGTATGGCGCCAGGGGCCCGGCGGTCTGGCCCGCTTCCTGTTGGGTCTCCGCCCAGAGCCGGGCGTAGTTCTGGCAGCGCGCCCAGTGATCCGCCGCATCCTTGAACGAGTAATGGTAAAGATCTCCGTGCAGAGAAACGATTCGACCATCGACTTCCAATCGCTCGTGCACCTTGCCTCCGGCGAATTTCGCGCGATCACGCCGGAACAGCCGCACCAGCCGGTCCGGATACCAGTCGCCGTGACGAATCCATCTCCCGTCGTAAAACACGCAGCGGGGCACGCTGAATCCGCTCCGATCCGCAGCCGGCTCGACCTTTTTGAACAGCTTGATCTCATCATGCAACTCCGCCGACAGCGCTTCGTCGGCGTCGAGACTGAATACCCAGGGGTGCCGGGCGAGTGAAAGGACCTTGTTCTTCTGGCCGACGTAGCCAAGCCAGTCCTGGTGCTGCCAGCGAGCGCCAAACTTTCGCGCAATCCTCTCTGTGCCGTCCGTGCTGCCGGAATCGAGGACAACAATCTCGTCCGCCATATCGGCGCAACTGTTCAAGCAGCGAGGAAGGTTGTCCTCTTCGTTGAGAGTGATCAGGCAAAAGGAGATTTTCATTCGCGACGGCTGACGGCGTCGAGCGGCGCGGTCGGAAGCGGATTGCCTGTAAAAATCAGGTCGAGCGCAAAGAACGCCTTGATTCGGTCCGGCAACCACGGGAAGACCGGGATGCCCGTGCGTCCACCGCCGATCAGGTGGCCGCCGACGGGCAGGATTTCAATGTTGTTAAAATACGGTTCGAGTTGCTTGCGCACAAGTGTCACCGAATAGGACCGCAAGTGTGATGGGTCCAACTCGTAAGGTTTTCCGAACAGAAACCGAAGGCGGTTGCGAAACCGAAACGCGTTTGGGACCGAGCCGACGAGACGGCCGTCTGCCTTGAGCACACGGGCGATCTCCCGCAGGGCGCGCGCCGGGAATCGCAGATGCTCCATCACTTCGGCAAGCACGACCACGTCGAACGACGCATCCGGAAATGGAAGCGGCTCTTGATCGGCGTCGAGCCAGATGCCTTTCAGTCCGAGGCGTTCCTCGAACAGTTTGAGCGCGTTGCGGTCCACATCGCATCCGACGACCTGGTTTCCCTGGGCGTAGTGCTGGGTCAGGTTGCCGGCGCGACAGCCAACTTCGAGTACCGAGCGTCCCTGCCCGATCAATCGGACGAACAAATCCTTCCTGGCCTCATCGCCGTAGAGGTAATCGTACTTGCCCCTTTTTTGATGCTCCTCGTAGAAGGCGGCAATCTGATTCTTCGCTTGATTGGATTGCATGGAGGGAATTATTTGTGCAACCCGGCGGTTTTCAAGGCGGCGCGGTCCCGCGCCGTTCACGAGCGGCGGATTCGAGGATCGCCAGGGTTTCGGTTACGTTGCGATCCAGACTCAAATCGGCGGCGTGCACCGGCGGCACGTAGAAGCGCCGGGACCACCAGTAAGCGATGGCTTCCACGACGCTCCGGGTATTGGCCGGATCGTCCACCACGTTTCCGTTCTCGTCCTCTTCGATCACCTCACCGGCGCCGTTCTGGGCTGAGG
>DATEKZ010000287.1:0-5555 GCA_035277185.1 Verrucomicrobiia bacterium | reverse complement strand
AAACCGGTTCGCAACGATTTAAGCGATGCGGACTTCGAAGTGATCCCGGCCAGGGCGAAGTCCGCGCCGAATGCCACGAAACCGCCCCGGTCACGATTGTTCAAACCGGAACTGGCGAGTCTTGCCTGGAGTCGTCTGGCGGCAAGGCTGTTCAACACGGACCGCGCTCGCATCTAGCCACCGACCATGCGCAGTGCCCGACTACGTTCACAAACCAGTCATGTTGGTGGAAGTGGCGGCGGCGTTGCAGCCGAAGGCGGGCGGCCGTTACGCCGACGGCACGGTCGGTGGGGGTGGACACGCAGCGGCCATTCTGAAAGCCAGCGCGCCGAGTGGATGGCTATCTGGATGCGATCGCGATGGCGTCGCGCTTGAGGCCGCGACCGCGCGGCTGGCTGAGTTTGCCGGCAGGTTCGAGCTCAGGCGCGGGAATTTTTCAGAACTGGCGGATTGGATCGAGGCGGAGAGTTGTGACGGCGTATTGCTGGATCTGGGCGTGAGTTCTCCGCAACTGGACCAGGCCGAACGCGGGTTCAGTTTCCAGCAGGACGGGCCGCTCGACATGCGCATGGACCGCGCGCAGCCCTTGACGGCGGCGCGATGGGTCAACGAAGCGGCCGAAGCCGAATTAGCCGGGATTTTCCGGGAGCTTGGCGAGGAACGCGAGGCACGCCGGTTGGCGCGCGTGATTGTGGAAGAACGGCGTTTGCGCCGGTTCGAGACGACGCGCCAACTGGCGATGCTCATTGAGAAAACGGTCCGGCGGTCCGGCAGCCGGTTGCATCCGGCGACCAGGGTGTTTCAGGCGTTGCGGATGGCGGTGAACGACGAACTGGGTTCATTGCAACGCGGTCTGGCGGCGGCGCTGACGATTCTGAAACCGGGCGGTCGTCTGGCAGTGATCACATTCCATTCGCTGGAAGACCGGGCGGTGAAGCAATTCGGGCGTCAACACGCCCGCGACTACACCGTGACGGGGCGGCTGGATGTGCCGGAGCTGCGGCGGCCGGTGCGGCCCAAAATGAAGTGGGTGCAGCGCAAGGCGATATCGCCGCGCGCGGACGAAGTAGCGGCCAACCCGCGGGCTCGCAGCGCGCGACTGAGGGTGTTGGAAAAAATCTGATATGGCGCGAAATCGAAAACACCAGCCGGCGGCCGTCCGACTGGGCCCGTTCCTCAAGGCGCTCATGCTTTGCGCGTTCATCGCCGTGTGCGGCGTCGGATATGTCTGGCAGAAGAACCAATTGCATGATCTGAGCCGTCGCAAAGCCCTTATGGAAAGGCGGCTTTGGTATCTGCGGGTGCTGAACAGCCAACAGGCTGGACACCTGATGAAGTTGCAGTCACCCCGGGCCCTGGAAACACGCGTTCGCGAACTGGGGTTGGGATTGAGAGAAGCGCACCCGACTCAGATTGTCCGTCTGATCGGCGCGCCGGCGGCGCTTTCGGATCCGGCCCCGGGCGACACCCGAGGTCAATACGCAAGAGACGGGAATTTGAGTCCGCAGTAAGCGGAAGCAATAACCTCCGGAAAGTCGAATCATGATCAGACCAGCTCAATACCGCAGATTGGCCGCCATGGCGCTTCTGCTGGCGATCGCCTTTGCCGGGCTGGGTTATCGACTGGTCGATCTCCATGTCTTCCGGCATGAAGAGCTGGTCGGCGAAGCATCCGTCCGGCAGAGGAGAGAGATTCGCGCCCCCCGGCGCGGAGATATTCTCGATACGCGCGGCAATCAACTGGCGACCAGCATCTTCGTCAAGACCGTCTTTGCGGATCCCAGCCTGATCGGCACCAACCAGGCGATCGTTGCGCGCGCCCTGGCGCCCGTCCTCAAGATGGATCCGGCCGAGCTCGCCAGGAAACTCAAGGCGCGCACGTGGAAGGACGAACAGAGCCGGGAACGAACCGTCCGATTCGAGATTCTGAAACGCAAAGTGTCGCTCGACGAGTGGGACCGGATTTGCGGTGCGATGACGAACCTTTCGTTTGGCACCGACGAGAAGAAGCTGACGAAGACCGAAAGGGCTTTTTACCGGAACCTCCGCCTCAGCGCGATCAGCGCCGTTCCGGCTGACGATCAGTTGCGTGTCTATCCGCACGGAACCCTCGCGGCGCACGTATTGGGATACACGGGAACCCGGGAAGACAAAGTGGACGGCCTGCCGGTCACCGAGTTGGTCGGCAGGGACGGGATTGAAGCCTGGTACAACTCTGTATTGAATGGTGTTGTCGGGTGGCGGGAAACCGAAATGGATTCCGGCCGACGCGAACTGGCCATGTATCGTGGAGAAGACATTGCGCCGCGGCCCGGTCTCAATGTCGTCCTCACCCTCGATGTCCACGTGCAGAACATCGTCGAGTCGGAACTGGCGGCGGCAATGGAAAAGCACGCCCCGGTCAGCATCACGGCGGTCGTCGTTCACCCGAAGACCGGCAAGATCGTCGCGATGGCGACCCTGCCGGGTTTCAACCCCAACCGGATCGGCAGCGACATTCCCATGGCCCACCTGCGCAACCGCGCCATTACGGACATTGCCGAACCGGGATCGACGTTCAAAATCGTGGTCGTCTCCGGCGCCTTGACCGACGGGGTCGTGTCGTTAAGCGACCTCTTCTTCTGCGAAAACGGTCTCTTTCGTTACGCCGGTCTGCCGCTGCGCGATGACCATCACGGATACGGCGATCTGACCGTCGAACAAATCATCGCGAAGTCCTCCAATATCGGGGCGGCGAAAATTGGCATCCGGATGGGCAAGCCACGTCTTTACCATCATATGCGGAGCTTCGGTTTCGGTGAGAAAACCGGGATCACCCTTCCGGGCGAAGTGAACGGCACGGTGCATCCTTTGAACAAATGGCAAAAACCGTCGATTTCGCGCATTCCGATGGGACATGAAGTGGCGACCACTCCGTTGCAGATGGTGATGGCCATGAGCGCCATTGCCAACGGTGGAAAGCTCATGCGTCCGATGCTGGTGGAGCGCCTGGTGGATGGCACGGGCCGGGATGTCATGCGGTACGAACCCCAGGTGGTTCGCCAGGTGATCAGCGAATCCGCGTCCCGATTCATGGTCCAGGCCCTCAAGCGGGCGGTGGCTACCAACGGAACCGGAGTCAAGGCACGGCTGGAGCATTACACGGTTGCCGGCAAGACCGGCACCGCGCAAAAGCTTCCCTACACGTCCGGCAAATACTTTTCCTCTTTTATCGGTTTCTTTCCCGCGGATGATCCGGAGCTCTGCATTTCGGTGGTGCTCGACGATCCGGACCGGAGGCTCGGCGGTTACTACGGCGGCGAAACCGCGGCTCCGATTTTCCGGAAAATCGCCGAGCGTGTTGCCGTCCAGCTCAATATCCCGCCGGACCAGCCGCCCGCGGACGACCTCGCTCCGTCTCCGCTGGAAACTTTTACGAAATCAACGCCGCGGCAGGCGTTGACGGAAGGGTCATCTCAGCGAGATTTTTGACGTGTCGATGCTGTTGAAACAACTCGCCAGCGAACTTTCGCCGTTGCGGATTGAAGGGTCGTTGGACCGCGAGGTCGCGGGCATTGCCTACGACTCGCGGCGCGTGACTCCGGGCATGGTGTTCGTGGCCATCCCCGGTCAGCGAACCGACGGTCACGACTACATCAGCACCGCCATCGACCGGGGTGCGACCGCGGTCGTTTGCGAGCGGAACGGTTTTGTTTCCCAGCGCGCCACGAAGATCAAGGTGGCGGACACGCGCCAGGCGCTGGCCTGGGCGGCCGCCTCCTACTATCAGCACCCGAGCAAAAAGCTCAAAATGATCGGCGTCACCGGCACAAACGGCAAGACCACCGTGGCCTTTATGGTGAAGCAGATTCTGGCGGCGGCGGGCGTTAATTGTGGATTGATCGGCACGGTTCGGTACGAGATCGGTGAGCGCGTCATTCCCGCCCAGCGCACCACGCCGGAAGCGCTCGAAATTCAGCAGATGCTCGCTCAAATGCTCCGCGCCGACTGTCAGGCCTGCGTGATGGAGGTCAGCTCCCACGCATTGGAGCAAAAGCGCGTCGCCGGTGTCGAGTTCGACGTCGGCATCTTCACCAATCTGACTCAGGATCACCTCGACTATCACGGCTCGATGGAAAAATACTTCGAGGCGAAGAAAAAGCTGTTTGCGGCCCTGGAAGCGGGTGCAAAAGAAGCCGGCGCCGTGATCAACATTGACGATCCCTACGGCGCGCGTCTCGCGGACCAGATCCGCATCGGGGCGCAGATGATGTACGGCATGAGTCCCGCCGCGAAACTCCGGGCCCGGGAAATCAAGCTCGACACGGACGCGACCGAAATGATCGTCGAGACGCCGCAGGAACGGTTCTCCTGCCGGTTGCCACTGATCGGCCGTCACAACGTTTACAACGCGCTGGCGGCCGCCGGCGCCGGCCTCGTGTTGAAGGTCGGCGTGCAATCGATCCAAGCCGCTTTGAATTCAATGCCGCCCGTTCCCGGCCGCCTCGAAAGCATTTCGGCCGGTCAGCCCTTTGGAGTATTCGTGGACTATGCGCACACCGACGACGCGTTGCGCAATGTTCTGGCTACCCTGCGCGAGATCACTCGCGGCCGCCTTCTGCTTGTCTTCGGCTGCGGCGGGAACCGCGACGCAGGCAAACGCCCGAAGATGGGCAAGGCGGCGGCCGAACTGGCCGATTTCACTCTCATCACCAGCGACAATCCGCGGCGCGAATCACCGGAGACCATTGCCGCGCAGGTCGAGGAAGGGTTCCGGTCCGTCCGGGGCGACGGCTATGGGGTGGAACTGGATCGGCGGCGGGCCATTGAGGAGATCCTTCGCCAGGCGAAGCCGGGCGACACGCTGCTGATCGCGGGCAAGGGCCACGAGACCTACCAGGAATTCGACGACACGGTTGTGCCCTTCGACGACCGCATTCACGCTCGCGAAATGCTGGAAGCGTTGGGCTACCGAAATGAATGATTGATTACTCCGTCCTTTCGATTCAGACCGGTTGGGAAGGCATGACGACACAACCTGGCTGACGAAGACGATCACTGCCGTGCCGGCGGCGAATTTTTTCGAAGAATAGAGTGGAACAGCGCTCTTTGACATACATGGCCGAGGCGAGCGGCGGTGAACTGGTCGCTGGCTCGCCAGCGATTCCGATCACACGGGTAAGCACGGATTCCCGGAAGACGCAGCCTGGCGATCTGTTCGTGGCGCTGGCAGGGGAAAGGTTCGACGGCCACGAATATGTCCGCCAGGTGTCGGAGAAGGGCGCCGCGGCCGTGCTCGTCGATCGAGCGAAGCTGTCCCCGCCGTTGCCGGATTGCGCGGTCATTGCCGTGGACAACACCCGGCAGGCATTGGGCCGGCTGGGCGCGAGATATCGAAGGGACTTCGACCTGCCCATCGTTGCGGTCGGCGGCTCGAACGGCAAGACGACGACGAAAGAGCTGCTGGCTTCGGTGCTGCGGCAAAGGTTCAAGACGCTCTGGAGTGAAGCCAGCTTCAACAACGAGATCGGCGTGCCGGTCACCCTGTTGGATCTGGACCGTTCGCACCACGTAGC
>DATEKZ010000286.1:0-3913 GCA_035277185.1 Verrucomicrobiia bacterium | reverse complement strand
ACAACCGCGCTCCAACAGCGTCCCGCTCGGTTCATGGTCCCAATGCATGCGGAAAACGAAGAGGGCTCTCCATGAACCCGAGCACGGCCAAGAATCCCCCCCATCCATCCCTCTCTCCGAGCCCGAAGTATTCAGTTTGATGAGACGCTCGCCCTCACCCCGGCCCCACGGCCATTGAATTAAGCATCTGCCGGATGAATCCGGCGTTCCTGGGGCGACGTGAGGGTTCGATTCCGGGTGGAGGAAACGCTCACATAACCCGCGCGCACGCTGACGAATAGGAACGCCGGATTCATCCGGCAGCGTCGAGTCATGACGACCGCTGCACGATTCGGTCAGTGCAGTGCACCCCGGCCCTCTCCCCCGAGGAGAGGGAGAACCGTCATCCGCCTTTCGGAGTCAGCGAACGCGCTTGAAACGAAGTCCGCCAGGCGGCGACGGCGAGAGATGCGCGAGTGATTTCAGTGGCGTGTGCGCACGCTGTTCCCTCTCCCCGTTGAGGGGAGAGGGAGAAGCCCGGGCCGGGCCACTTGCAAGAAACTGAAATGCGCCCGGCAATGGAATGCGGAGGATTGTTCAGGCTCAAACTTCGAACCGGTGGGCAAAGACCCTATAGACGGAGAATTATGGTCGCGCCTAGCTAGTCACAGGCGCTGGGGTGCTTTGTTGTGGCTACCTGCTGCTCAGGGTTATCAGCTTTGCGACCATTTCGGGAGAAGCGGCATTGGGCGTTGACGAGCTTTGGCCTCTCCCTTCCCTTTGTCTTGCTGACGTTCTTGTACGTCCGGGTTTACCGGCGTTACCGCGAAGAGAAAGGGCAATCTTAACCACGGATTACGCGGATAACGCGGATGGGAAAGGAATTGGAATCCGTGAAATCCGCGGTGAAGGAGTCGTAGGGTTTCAGGGTGGCACTCCACGCGAATGGAATCCTGAAACGAGACGATTGGGCGACTCGGCGTCAGGCATGGCCGTAGCGCGGGCGTCCGCGCCTGCGAGTTCGGGCGGCGTCCCGCCGCCAGTGGATGTTGGCAACCCTGAACACGCACCGGGACGGTGCTCTAACTCGCAGCCGGGGACGGCTGCGCTACACTGCGGGTCAGGACACTCTCACCGATTCCAATCAGAGTTCATGCGTCTCCGGATCTGTTCGCGTTGCTCGGCTTGTCGCGCAGCCTCGGCTGCGCGTCCCTCCTTGGCGAGATAGTTCCCGAACTTGGTGTTGCTAGTGGCGACATCCTGGCTGAGGTCTTCAAAGTGATACTGCTCTAACTCTTCGGGCACGCAGTCCGCCACGATCGAAGCACCCTCAATCCAGGCCCGGCACCACAACGGCTGTCGCTGGAACTGCCGCTCTTCGTCGAACATCTGGCACCACCTGTGGGGCGGCATCTCCGACAATGAAAGATACATCAGACGAAAACGAGGACCGGACGGTGACCGTTTGGTGCGGTCGGCATCGACGCTGATAATTCGGATGTCAGTGAATGGCTTGGGCTTGTTCATAAGGTTTCGAATTCGAATTCGAATTCGATTTCAGTAAACGTTAAAGGCGTCCGCCGACGAAAACGTGAACAACCGTCGCCGACGGGGGTTTGGGTGATGACTTGGATTGAGGCAGCAGTGGATGATTGAGAGGCAGATTAATGGCACTCATGGAAACTGAGGTTAACGATCCGGGCACCGACAACGATTCGAGTTACTTCGCTTTTCGCGGCAGTATGCTCACGACTTAGCAGGCAGATTTTTCAAAGTGTAGCAAGAATCGGGCACACGGCGTTTGTGTTCACCAACCACATCTTTACGCGTGATACCGCGCGGATTTCAGAGGCGCGCCGAGAGTCCAGGCGGTGATGGCATTGAAACAACCTTTGGCGCAGGCCAAATCACGTAGCGCAGGCGTCTCCGCCTGCGAGTTCGGGCGGCGTCCCGCCGCCAGTTCATGTTGGCAAGCCTGGAGGAACACGCACCGGGGACGGTGCTCTAACTCGCAGCCGGGGACGGCCGCGCTACACCGCGAGCCTGCGCCACATAGCCACTGCTCCATCTCCAGTCCTCCGGGCGGGCGCACAGTCCGGCGTTCACCGGATTCATCAGCGTATAATGGCAGCACCGATGGAGATCCTCATCGTCGCGGATGAGATGTTCGTAAGATTCGTTTTGCCAGAAAGTAGACACCTTCACCGGCAGACGTTTGCTGACTTCGTGCGACGTGAACGATTTCCAACTGTGCAGGATGTCGCTCAACACATGGCCGGGCATCGGCCACACAACGACGTGCGCGTGATTGGGCATGACCACCCACGCCCGCAGTTCGTAACGCTGCCCTTCAAAGAATTGGAGCGCCCCCGCGACCAGGTCAGCGAGTTCGGGATCGCGCAGGTAACAGACGCCGTGACCGGCATCGAGATATCTGTCCACGCGATCCGAATACCAGCGGAACAATTCCTCCTGCTCGTGCCATGTGAGCGGACGTTTGGCGGCCTCGGCTTGTTCGAGGATGGCGTCGCGCTCCTGTTTGAGACGCACCAGAACGTCCTTGGGCAGCGTGCCCGCCTGCCGAAAGGTGACGAAATACGTGCCGCCCTCGCGTTTCAGGTGCGGCAACACTCCACGCGAATGGAATCCTGAAACGAGACGATTTGGCGACTCGGCGTCAGGCATGGCCGTAGCGCAGGCGTCCCCGCCTGCGAGTTCGGGCGGTGTCCCGCCGCCAGTGGATGTTGGCAAGGGCGGAGGCACACGCACCGGGGACGGCTGCGCTACGAGGTGTCGCCGTTCAAGCTCGCCATTTGAGATATCCACTTGCGCTCCGCGCGAGTGCGGTGAATATTCTGCGTCATCCCCACGACGCCATTGGAAAAATACATGTCCTCTCGAATGTTTCCCCCGGTTCTTCCGGTCATCGTCATCGCTCTTTGCGTCCCCCTCTCTGCGTTCGCCGCCGACCCGCTTCCCGGTCAATTGAAATGGAGATTCCCGCTCGAGTAAGACGGTGTTCATGCCTGCCCGGTCATTGACAACGACACGGTTTACGCCGGAACAACGGGCAGCGGATTTTTTGCCCTGGACGCCGCCACGGGCGAACATCGGTGGACCACCAACGCTTTCGAAACCTATAACGGCGCCACCATCGCCCATGATGGAACCGTTGTGATGGGCGATTACAGCGGCAGCTTCCGCGCCATTGACCCACTCACGGGCGGTATCAAGTGGCGCTTATCCGGCCCTCGCCGCCGATGGCACTCTGTATGTCGGTTCGGACAAACTCTATGCGCTGGATGGCGACACCGGCGGGTTGAAATGGGCCTTCGAAGCCAGCGGTCACGTCGGTTCCCCGAATATCGGTCCGGACGGAACCATTTATTTCGGTGTTTCAAACTCGGAGAGCAATTCAGGCATCTATGCCGTCCATGGCACCGCTCCGCTCGCCGACACGCCCTGGCCGAAGTTTCAACACGATGCCCAGCATCGGGGCCGCCAGGTTACGTCGGGCGCGGCCGCGATCACCCGGTCACCTGTTGATCGCTGGGTCGCCGTCGATGCTCCCACCACGTTCAGCTTTTACAGTCCTGTGATCCGCCCGCTGCAGGTTCAATGGCGTTTCAACGGAGAGGATATTCCGGGCGCGACAAACGAAACCCTCAAAATCGAGCGCGTCCGATTCGAAGACGCGGGCCGTTACTCGGTCGTCATCAGCAACCAGTTCGGGGGCGATCTGAGCGCCGAAGCTCTTCTGAACGTTGGCTATTCCCTGCAGACCAGTACCAACGGCCGCGGAACCATCCAGATCACGCCTGACCTTGCCGTCTATCCGACCAACACCGTCGTTCAGCTCGCAGCCACTCCCGACAGCCCCCGGGCTTTCCAGGGCTGGCAGGGCACTATCGCAAGCGCGGGTAATCTCCTGACC
>DATEKZ010000285.1:0-2123 GCA_035277185.1 Verrucomicrobiia bacterium | reverse complement strand
TCTACCTGCCCACG
Source organism: Verrucomicrobiia bacterium (assembly GCA_035277185.1). GTDB lineage: Bacteria > Verrucomicrobiota > Verrucomicrobiia > Limisphaerales > AV2 > DATEKZ01. Next base: position 2,109 of record DATEKZ010000285.1, on the reverse strand, counting down.
CATGAACATCGCATGGCGCACGTGCCTTACCCTTCACCCAATGGAGAGTGGGTGCTCATCGTAGAAATGGACGAGGATCACAACTGGCTGCCATGCCGGTTGGTTCCCCTGGATGGCAAATCGCAGGGCCGCCAAGTGGGGCCACCACGCGCCGCCTGCACGTCCGCGGCGTGGTCGCCCGATGGCGAATGGATGTATGTCACCTCAAACGCCGGCGGAGTCACTCACATCTGGCGGCAGCAGTTCCCCGACGGCGAACCGGAGCAAGTGACCTTTGGACCAACCGCCGAAGCAGGCATCGCGTTCGCGCCGGACGGCCGCTCCTTTGTCACGGCGGCGGCGCTGCAGAACGTCTCGGTATGGCTTCACGATGCGACAGGTGAGCGGCAGATTTCCCCGCTCGAAGGGATCGCCGTGAATCCGAAGTTCACACCTGACGGAAAAAACCTGTACTACAGCGTCGTCAGGCAAACGCCAACCCCATTTGCAGCGCAGCCAGGTGAACTGTGGGTAGCAGACCTTGAATCGGGACGTTCCCAACCGTTCGTTCCGGGCTTTCGCGCACTTGACTACGACGTTTCCGCGGATGGCCTGCAGGTCGTGATGGACGCAGTAGACATGGAAGGTAAGCGAGGGCTTTGGCTGGCGCCGCTCGACCGACGATCGCTGCCGCGCTTGATCCCGAACGCCGAAGGCGGGCGACAGCCGAAATTCGCGCCCGACGGCGACATTCTTTTCCGCCGCCGTGAAGGGACCTCCAACTCTGCTTACCGCATTCGACCGGACGGGTCGCAACTACAGAAGGCGCTCGAGCAAGACGTCGCCTTGCTGTCCGGTGTTTCGCGAGATGGCCGGTGGATCGTGGCGTGGTCATTTCTCCCTGATAATTCAGGAATGGCACTTCAGGGCTTTCCTCTTGGCGGCGGAACTCCAGTCACAATCGCTGCTCATGCCATGTTCAATTGGTCACCCGGCGGCGATTCTGTTTCCGTATCCGGAGGACCGATCCCCGACAACCGGAGTTACATCATTCCACTGGCGCCGGGCGAGGCGTTACCACGGATGCCGGCGGAAGGATTTCGTTCCGAGGAGGAAATCGCCCAACTCCCGGGAGCGCGCAGGATTGATGCGCTGACGGTACCTGGTTCATCTCCTGATGTCTACGCGTTCTACCGCGGCACGACGCAGCGCAACTTGTACCGCATTCCCCTGCAATAACCACTGGCGAACCGCGTCGGAACCCTCGGGCGAGACAGCCGACGATCCGTTCGCTCACTCAGCGTTGTCTCACTACAGCGCTGTACTATGGTCCGCTGCTCCTAACGCCATCAGAACCGCGCGGATGTGTCGCGTGAGGAAAGGAAGCGGAATGGCGAGGCTCGTGTTCGGAATGAACCAGTCCCTGGACGGCTACGTCGATCACATGGCGTTTGCGCCAAGCCCCACGCTCTTCCGCCACTTCATCGAGGAGGCTCAGGGGCAGGCGGGCAGTGTCTACGGTCGCCACATGTATGAGGTCATGCGTTACTGGGACGACGATCATCCTGAATGGGATGCAGAGGAACACGCCTTCGCGGCGGCGTGGCGGAACCAGCCGAAATGGGTCGTCTCGCGCTCGTTGAAGTCGGTCGGCCCCAACGCCAGGCTTGTTGAAGGTGACCTTGAGGGCGCGATCCGCGAGCTGAAGGCCGAGCGCGACGGGGAGATCGAAGTTGCTGGCCCGGACTTGGCGCAAAGCCTCACCGAACTTGGTCTGATCGATGAGTATCGAATCTACCTGCATCCCGTCGTGCTTGGTCACGGTAAGCCCTATTTCGCCGGACCCCGGCCGCCGCTCCGCCTTATGGCTAGTGATCGGATTGGCGAGGATGTGATCAGGTTGACGTACGTTCCTGCTTAATCGCGCGACTCGTCGGATGGAAATCGCCGCGGAAGTCTGGTTTTGGGTTGGGCCCAAAGCGACGGGAACGGCCCGCTTTGGTGGCGAACCCCGACGACATGGCGCGTGCATGGCGACAGGGCGCGTGCACAAAGGGCATCCATCCACCAATCCCTCCGGAACCTGTCGGTCGGCAGACGGCCCGGTGCGGTCATAGCGCTCGCGAAGGA
>DATEKZ010000284.1:0-2364 GCA_035277185.1 Verrucomicrobiia bacterium | reverse complement strand
TCCCTGGGCTCGCGCGAGAGCTGTACCGTGTTCATGACCCTGTTGGCGGCTTTCCAGGTGCTCCTTCAACGCTATTCCGGCGCCGAGGATGTTGTGATCGGCACGCCCGTCGGCGCCAGAACCTCGAGCGAGCTCGAGTCGCTGATCGGGAATTTCCTCAACATGACGGCCTTGCGGTGCGACCTCTCCGGCGATCCGACCTTCGCCGAGTTGGTGCGAAGGAGCCGGGCCACGACGCTCGATGCTTTCTCCAACAGCGACTTGCCTTTCGAGGCGATGATGAAGCAACTGAAGTTCGAGAGGGATCCGAGCCGGAACCCGGTTTTTCAGGTCCTGTTGCAGGTGTTACCCATCGCGGCGCCGGCAATTGGCGACCTGGACATCAGCAGCTTTCATTTTGATCTGAAGTACGCCCAGTTTGATTTGAGTCTTCATCTCTACGAGGACGCCGGCGGTTATTCGGGACGGTTTGAGTACTGCACGGATTTATTCGAGGAGCAGACCATTCGGCGCCTGTGCCGGCATTTCGAAACCCTTCTGGAAGCGGTCACCCGCGAGCCGGACCAGAAGATTTCCAGGTTGCCGATGCTCAGCGATGCTGAACGTCATCAACTGCTGGTGGACTGGAATAACACAGCGTCAGCGGATCCCGGAAAGGACCTGTGTTTGCACCAGATGATCGAAGAGCAGACCGGGCGGAATCCCGATCAAGTGGCAGTGGTCTTCGAGCAACGGACGTTGACCTATGGTGAACTTAACCGTCGCGCGAACCAACTCGCGCACCACCTGACGAGACTCGGTGTGGGACCCGACGTGCTGGTGGCGCTTTTCGTCGAACGCTCGCTCGAAATGCTGATCGGCATCCTCGGTATCCTGAAGGCTGGCGGGGCGTATGTGCCTGTTGATCCGGATTATCCGAAGAAGCGTATTGACTGCATTTTGGAAGACTCCAAAGCCTCCGTCGTGGTCACTCAGGAGTCGCTCGCCGATAAGCTGGTCGGCTTCACCGGCCAATCGATCTGCCTTGATGGTGGCTGGGCTGAAATCGGACGCGAATCGGGGGAAAATCCGGTCACACAAGCAAGGCCGGAGCACCTGGCTTACGTGCTGTTCACTTCCGGGTCAACCGGCCGGCCCAAGGGTGTGGCTCTGGAACATCGGGCCGCCGTCGCTTTTGTTCAGTGGGCCAGGCAGGTGTTCACTCCGCAGGAACTTGCGGCCGTCCTGTTCTCCACATCCATCTGCTTCGACCTTTCCGTATTCGAGATATTCGTGACGCTGAGCGCCGGGGGCAGGGTCATCCTGGCCAGGAACGCGCTTCACCTGCCCACGCTGCCTGAGAAGGATGAGGTGACGCTGATTAACACGGTGCCCTCCGCCATCGCTGAACTGATGCGCATGAATGCCGTTCCGGCTTCCGTGAAAACGGTGAATCTGGCGGGCGAAGCTCTGTCGGACGGGCTGGTCGGGCAAATCTATGCTACGACGGGCGTGGACAAGGTTTACAACCTCTACGGTCCGACCGAGGCAACCACCTACTCGACCTTTGCGCTCGCGCGGCGCGGCTGTCCGGTGACGATCGGCAGACCGATTACAGGCACCCGGTGTTTTATCCTCGACGCACATCTCAACGCAGTGCCCATTGGCGTCATCGGCGAACTCTATCTCGCCGGCGCCGGTCTGGCGCGTGGCTATTACGACCGTCCGGATCTCACGAACGAACGGTTTGTTCGCAATCCGTTCAGCGAGAAAAATGGCGGACGTATGTACCGTACGGGTGATCTGTGCCGGTGGCTGCCCGACGGCAACATTCAGTACCTGGGACGCATCGACCATCAGGTCAAGTTGCGCGGTTTCCGAATCGAATTGGGCGAGATCGAGGCGTGTATCGCACGCCATTCCGCCATCCGCGAGATCGCGGTGATTGCGCGCGAGGACATCCCCGGGGAAAAGTGCCTCGTCGCCTACTTTGTCGCGGACAACCCGCCTGTCGATCTGACGGACCAGTTGCGCGCTCTCGGGCGCGCCACCCTGCCCGAGTACATGGTCCCCGCCCATTTCGTCGCACTCAAGGCACTGCCGCGCACCTCCAACGGCAAACTCGACCACAAAGCGCTGCCGGCGCCGGACGCCGGCGATGGGCCTCGTCGCGGCGTCGCGGTTGCCCCTCGAACACCCACTGAGGAAATGGTGACGGGTGTATTTCGCGGTGTGCTCAACCGCGCGGATTTCGGCGTGTTCGACAACTTCTTCGACCTCGGCGGCAATTCGCTTATGGCCGCGCGGATCATGTTTCAGCTTCGGGCCGCTTCGGGCCGCGATCTGCCGCTTCGTGTTCTCTTTGAGCGTCAGACCGTTTCGGCC
>DATEKZ010000283.1:0-14197 GCA_035277185.1 Verrucomicrobiia bacterium | reverse complement strand
GAGGGGTCGCCAATCAGTCGCGTGTGAATGTCCTGCCCGATGAGGCAGGCCAGCTCCAGACCCTTCTCCTGCGCCCGGGGCGCGATCACTTCCACGGCGTCTTCCACGACCTCCCTCAAGTCAAAGTCTGCATGTTCAATGGTCATTTTGCCCGCCTCGATCTTGGAGAAATCAAGGATGTCATTGAGAATGACCAGCAGTCCGTCGGCGCTGGTCTTGACCGTGCGCGCGAAATCGCGTTGAACCGGGTCCAGGTCGGTGTCGAGGAGCACATTGATCATGCCCAGGACGCCGTTCATTGGCGTTCGGATTTCATGGCTCATATTGGCGAGGAATTCGCTCTTGGCCTTGTTAGCCACGCGGGCTTCCTCGGCCAATTCAGTGGCCCGGCAGGTTTGCTGTTCCAACTCTTCCGTCCGCCGCCGCACCCGGTCTTCCAGGTCCTCCATATGGCAGCGCGCCTGTTTCGTCAGGCGCCACTTTTCGGTCAGCGCATTGGCAAGCTGCATCGCCTCGACGTTGTCGAAGGGTTTTTTCAGAATGACGAGCCGATCCGAGTGACCGAGTTTCTGCAGCATCTCCTCCAGCGAATAGTCCGAGTACGCGGTGCAAATCACGACCTGCAAGTCCGGGCAAACCTCCCAGAGTCGGGCCGCCGTCTCGACACCGTCCCAGCCCGGCGGCATCCGCACGTCGATAAAAGCCAGCGCGTAGGGCCGGTTGTCCTTCGTTGCCTGTATGACTTTTTCCAGCCCTTCCTGGCCTTGATAGGCAGAGTCCACTTCGTACGAAGGAAGAACGCCCCCGGAAGAGGCCTCGCCAAACAAGGCGGCTTCGACATTTCCCAGCGCGGCCTCGCTTGACGGCGCCGGGCTGAGAATCTTGCGGAAGTCCTGGTGGATGGCCCGGTTGTCGTCGATTACCAGGATGCGTCGATTGCTGTTGCACTGGCGTTCGTTCATGATCGAGACGTCGCTGGATGTTGTGGATTCATGCAATCGCGCACCGTCCTGGCCAGTTCTTGCGGTGTGTAGGGTTTGGGAAGGAATGTGAATCCCTGCTGGAGCGCGCCATCGTGGCCCGCCATGTCCACGCTGTAACCGCTCGTAAAAGTCACTTTGAGTTGGGGTCTTTCGGCCTGGAGTCGATTCGCCAGCTCCAGACCTGACAGCCCCCCGGGCATGACCACGTCCGTTATGAGCAGATCGATTTCCGGGCCGTGCCGGGACCAGATCGGCAAAGCCTCGGCGCCGGAACAGGCTGTGTAGATGCGGTAGCCCTGGCGCTGGAGAATCGTTCGCGCCAGGTTCAACAAAGGTGCCTCGTCCTCAACGAGGAGAATGGTCTCCCGTCCGCCTGTCGGTTGGGGGGACAACGCCGGAGTGCCGCGCAAACGCGCCAGCTCTGAACTGGCAGGCAGCAGGATTCTGAAGGTTGTGCCACGGCCCGGCGCGCTTTCGATTTCAATCCAACCCTGATGCTGCCTGACGATTCCATAGACAGTGGCAAGCCCCAACCCTGTGCCCTTGCCCACTTCCTTCGTCGTAAAAAACGGCTCAAAGATTCGAGGCAGGATTTCGGGCGCGATACCGCAGCCGGTGTCGCTCACGCTCATGCACGCGAAACGCCCGGCGCGGGCGGCGGGATTGCGTCGCGCGTCCTCGTCAGTGGTTTCCACGGTCTTCGTTTCGATCCGCAACTGCCCGCCCCTGGGCATCGCATCGCGGGCGTTGACCGCGAGATTCAAGATGATCTGCTCGATCATGCCCCGGTCGGCCTGGATCGCCGGCGCGTCTTCCGCAGGCCGGATTTCGAGGGCGATGTCCTCGCCCAGGACGCGGTGCAACATTTTGACGACCTGGCCGACCACATCCTGGAGGTCCAGATGCTCCCGTTGCATCGTTTGCTTGCGGCTGAACGTGAGCAACTGCCGGGTGAGGCGCGCCGCCCGTTTGGCCGCCTCATCCACCTCGCGCGCCGATTCCAACGCCGTCTGAGAGAGACTTGCGTCCTCCAGCAGCCCGCAGGCGTGGCCCTGGATGACGGTGAGGATGTTATTGAAGTCGTGAGCGACGCCGCCCGCGAGCTGACCGATCGCTTCGAGCTTTTGCGCCTGACGCAAGCCTTCTTCGGCCCGGATGCGTTCGGCGATTTCCGCCTTGAGCTTCTCATTGGCGGCCTCCAACTCGCGCGTCCGTCCGGCAACGCGCCGTTCCAGGTCCTCCATTTTCACTTTGCTCCGCTGCAGCAGCTTCCATTTCTCCGTGAGCGAATGGGCCAGTTGGAGCACCTCGACGTTGTCGAACGGCTTCTTAAGGATGACCAGCCGATCCGTGTGACCGATGTCTTCCATCATCTGTTCCCAGGAGTAATCGGAGTAGGCCGTGCACAGGACCACCTGCAAGTCGGGGTCCACGTCCCACAGGCGTTTGACGGTCTCCACGCCGTCCCAGCCCGGGGGCATGCGCATGTCCACGAAGGCCATCGCGTAGCGCCGGTTGTCCCGCATCGCCCGCTCGACACGTTCGACGCCTTCCTGCCCTTGAAACGCGGAATCGACGTGAAAGGCAAGCTGGCTGGTGTTGGCCGACGATTCGCCGAACAAAATGGCTTCGACCCGGATCAACGTCGTCTGGCTATGTGACTCCAAACTGAAGATCTTTCGAAAGTCCTCGTGGATCGACTGATTGTCGTCGATCACCAGGATTCGCCGGTCATAAGGGCCGGTGTTTTCAGTCATGGGTCAGCGGCAGTTCGAGCGTGAATGTGGCGCCGAGGCCGGGACCGCCGCTGTGAACGCGCAGCGCTCCGCCCATCTCTCTTGCGGCCAGCGCCGCGCTGTGCAGACCGAATCCGTGGCCGTCTTTTTTGGTCGTGAAACCATGATTGAAGATTCGGGTGAGGTTTTCGAATGGAATGCCCACGCCATTGTCAGTCACCGCGATCCGAACCCGGTCGTCCCCATTGCTCACCCGCACCGTCAATTGCTTGTCCGTCCTCTCGGATTCGTCGCAGGCGTGTTTGGCGTTGCGAATCAGGTTCACGAGGATCTGCAGGACCTTGTGCCGGTCCACCGTGATCTCGGGCGGATGCGGTTCGATGTCGCGGGCGACCGTTACTTCGTGGCGAATCAGGGAGCCGCCGTTCATTCGCAAGGCGTCTTCGACCAGATCGGCGACCCGGACGACTTCGGCGACGCCGGAAACCTTGGCATAGTTTTGTTGCATGGCCACGATCTCCTTGATGTGCTCGATGTTGTTTCGCAGGAGGCACAATTCCTTGACCATCGTCTCCTGTTCGGCGGCGAGATGTTCGGACAATTGCGACAAATAGCCGGGCAACTGTTTGCCCTTGGGATCCACGGTGATGAAGGTCCCAAGGTCGGCGGAATGTTCGCGCAGGAGGGCAGCCACCCTGGCCAGCCGGGCCGCCTTGGATTTTCTCAGGCTTTCAGCGACGAGCGTGGCGGAGACGTTGACGCTGTTGAGGACGTTGCCGACGTTGTGCAGAACGCCGCTGGCCACTTCCGCCATGCCCGCCAGGCGCGACGCTTGCAGCAGCTGTTTGTGCGCTTCTTCCAGTCTGAGTTCCCCTTCCTTGATGGCCGTGATGTCTTTGGAGACGCCAAAGGTGCCGACGATTTGCCCGGTCTTGTCCCGCAACGGGACTTTGGTGGTGAGGACCCAGGCCATTTTGCCGCTCTCTTTCCAGAACTCCTTTTCCACTTTGCCCACGATGGGGCGGCCGGTCCGGATGACCTCCTGTTCGTCTTCGAAGGCAGGGCGGGCGTGCTCCTCCGCAAAGAAGTCGAAATCACATTTGCCGACGATCTCATCCATGCTCGTGAGGCCGCACCTCTCGGCCAGGGTTTGGCTGCATCTGAGGAAGCGGGAATTCAGGTCCTTGAAGTAGATGTGGTCCGGCGATTTCTCCAGGAAGGTCCGCAACAGGTCCCGTTCGTAGGCCAGTTCGGCTTCGGCCTGTTTGCGCGCGGTAATGTCGAAGAACATTCCCTGAGTGCCGACGATCTTTCCCTCGGAGTCGAAGACCGGCGACTTCACGAGGTGGAAGTACATCGCCTTACCGCCCTGGATGTCGCACACTTCGTCCAGCTCCAGTGGTCTCCCGGTCTCCATGACGACGCGATCCTGCTCGGCAAACTGTTCTGCCAACTCTTCGGGAACGACATCGAGCAAGGTTTTGCCCAGAACCTGGTCGGATGTCTTCCCTCTGAACTGGCAGAAGCGGGAATTGACAAAAAGGTAACGGCCCTCGCGATCCTTGCGGTAAACGTTGATGGGCAGATGTTCGACCAGCGAATGATAAAGCGCCTTCGATTCGCGCAATTCTTCTTCGGTCCGCTTGCGCTCGGCAATTTCTTCGCGCAGCTCCCGGGTCCCCTGGCGCACCTGCTTGCGCAGCGAACCCACCCAACCCAACGACGCGAACACAACGGCGCTCAGTCCGGCCAACGCCCATAGCGTGTGCCGCATCGTCCACCAGGAGGGACTCTGCACCACGCGAATGTCAGAGGGCGAACGCAGGAGAAGCTGAAGGGACTTCGGGGAATGAGTGGAATCCAACCGCACCGAACAGACGCCGGTCAATTCGAGCACGCTGCCGACCCGAATGGCGGAGGAGAGCCGGTTGGTCTCCGCACCCTCGAGGGACGCATTGAAAATGGCCGGTCCGTCCTGCAGAACGAACACCCTCTCCTTCGAACCGGCGTTCATATCCAGAAGGCGGCCCCGCAGCCGCACGATCCGGGCGTCAAAGATTTCCTTATGATCCGCGCTGAGCGCCTGTTCGGCCGTCACGGGCATGCTGCGAGCCTGCGTTCCCGAACCGACCTTCCGCCAGATCGCATGGTCCAGGACCGGCGTGTAATTGCCCGCGACGGGAAATCCAGCCACCTCAATCTCATCCCCGGGATTCAGCGCTTCGGGAGCGTCGTCGCTCCGCACCATGATTCCTCCGCTGTCGTCCTGCAGAAAAACAAATTGGCGCGGCCGACTCAATGTCACCGTGCCTCGAATCCGCACGCGATGGTCGGGCTCATCGCCGGCGGTAAACTGAAGCAGGCTGCCGATCGTCCGCAGTGGAAGTGAAAACGGATCCTCCGGCGCGCCTCGTTCCGTCTTCACAAAGTCCAGACCGGGAACAAACAGCCGGACGCCGATCAATTGTCGCTTCTGGTTGAAGATGGTTCCGCAGACCCCTTCGAGGCGGACTTTCGCATCGACAAGATGGTCCAGGGCGGACGGGTCCCATGAGTTGGGGATCAGGACCTGGAAGCGGCCGCCGGGTTCGGCGACGTCCAGAGTGGCATGGCCCCACTCCGTTTTGACGGACTGCACGACTCCTTCCACGGACAACCACTGGCTATCCTGCGAGCCCGACATCAATTCTCTGAGTGAATAGCGGCCGGCGCGCGGCAACGGCGCCAGGCCCAGCGGCTTGAATCGTGGCCGTGTGATGATGGGCGCGTAGTCGCCCTGCTCCGTCATCCCCTCCAGTTCGACCCGGTCTCCCACCTTGAGATCCAGCACCGCTCCGCCCGCGTTGACAAAAATGCCGCCGGTTGGGTCCTGAACGAAAGCGGTGCCCCAATCCGGATCGTAGTAGGTGACCACACAGCGGATGCGAACCGGGTTCGGCCTCGCTGCGTCCTCGGCTTTCAACCATCGGATCTGTTCTATCGACATGAGACGGTTCGTGCCGGCTCTCTCTGAGGAATCCAACCAGCCATTCCAAACCTCATTCGTCCCGAGGATTCCAATCCGGCGGGACGCTGCTTCCCGAAATGCCGGCTCACCGTCGATCCGCGCGAGCGACCCCACAACATCCAGAATCAAGCCCGGTTTCAGCTCATTGGTGCGCAGCGCGTCCAGCCGGACACCGCCCGTTCCGTCCCGCAACCAGACCGATCCGTTCACGGCGTTGGTCTGAATCGCTCCTTGAATTCTTGTCGGTCCGGACGTGCCTTGCAACGCATCCGCAACAGTCTGGATCGGCAGCACGAAGGCATCCTTTGGCGCCGGTTCGACGACGATCACGTTGGCTTCACTCGGAACGAACAAATCGACGCCGGTCAAATTCCTGTCGTCGTCGGCACTGGCAGTGCAAACCCCTCGCACCCGCACGCGCGCGTTTACCAGTTCTCTCCAATCCGGCGTCGCCGACAGGACGGTCACACGCAGCCAGTCCTTGTTCTCGAACAGATTCAGCACCAATCGGCCGTCTTCCATCGCCGCGGAACCGACCACACCCGAAACCTCCACCCAAAGGCCGTCGGCCTTGCCGTCCGCGAGCCCGTCGATCGACGAGACCCGCGGATCGGGCAGATCACCCGGCCCCAGCACCTTGACGCTGGCCTCTGAAATGAACGGAGAGTACGCACCCGGCTGCGATATGCCGGTGACTTCAACCAGGTCGCCCGTTGCCAGATGCTTCCGGGGGTCAAAACCCAACACATAGGCTCCCGTCGTGGAGTCCTGAACGAACAACATGCGCCAATCGAGGTCCACGTAGGTCACGACGCCGCGCATCCGGACCGGCAAACGACGTCTCGCCTCCGGGACCGTCAGCGCTCGTACTTGCTGCGCATTGGTGAGCACGGACGGGAAGGTTTCGCGAACCGGATCGCCGGCCAGAGTGGAAGCGAACTTCCAGGATAACACTGCGCACAGGAGGATTGCCCGTTTTTGAACACTCATGCGACACCTCCTCCATCGACCCGAGAACATCCATTGTCAGTCGCTTCCAAAGGCAATTCGAGCGTGAACGTAGCTCCCCGGCCCGGCCTGTTACTATGCATTTCCTTGATCGCCAGCGCGCCGGCCTTTCGCAGAACGGAGAAAGTCAAATTGCAGAGCGAACGCCGGCTTTGAACCCACCCGAGGTCGCACGCGACCGCCCATCGGCGCCGTCGGAGCATTCCCGTGGCACACCCGCCCTCTCTAGATGCTTCTGACAGTAGATGATTCATTATCAAAACTGGCTATCCGGACCGGAGGACGTGCCGCTTCGTTGCGCTTAGACGGTCCTCTGAATCCGCTTTGAATTTCAGCAGGACGAAGGCCACCAGACCTCAGGGAATTCCTGAGTTCGACTTGGGGAAAACCTCGGCAGCAATCTACGGAACCTTTTTCTGATTAGAGTATTAGCAAGGCGAGGCCGCAGTCATTTACTCCCAAACCGGAACAAACCGAGTTGGACGTGAATTGGTGGAAATTATCGCGATGGAATCCTCCGACATTGCCTTTCGATCAATTCCCATCCCCCAATCAACCTCGGTCAGCAGGCGCGAGATTGGCCTTCGTTGTATCTCCTTACTATCAATGGACCTGTGACGGGTCGGCAAGCTGATTCTGGCAATTCAAACGTCACCCGTGCCGCTTCCTGCTGCGCAGCGGACTCAGGGCGACGAACCCGGACTACTTCCCGATCGTTCGTTCGATGACGGAAATGACGCCCTGCACGTTCAAGGGTTTGGCGATGTAGGTGCGTCCGCCGATCTTGCCGTCGGGTGCGCCCAGTTCTTCCTTCTTCACGGCCGCCGTCAGGAAAACCACGGGTATTTTCCGCAACGCCGGGTCTTCCTTCAGACTGGCCGCGACATCGCCGCCGTCCATGTCCGGCATCATCACATCCAACAGGATCAAGTCGGGACGGAATTCCTGTGCCGCATCGTGTGCCTTCGCTCCAAAGTTCTCTTCGCGCACTTCGTAACGGCCCGTCTGCTCGAGGTTCAGCCTCAGCAAGCGGGTGATGCTGGCCTCGTCGTCAACAATCAGAATTCGTTTCTTGCTCATAATGCTCCGGCGCCTCGCCCGGCCACCTTGAACATAACGGTCACCCGGACGCCGCCTTCCTTTCGGTTGGTAGTCTGAATCATTCCTCCATACAACTCGACCACTTTTTTCAACACCATCACGTCCAAAACTCCCTTGCGGATCATCTCGGTTGGGAAACTGCGCTCCGAACTGTCCGCCAGCTTGCTCTCGATCACGCCGGTTCCATTGTCTTCCACCTCCGCCGCCACGATGGTGTCGCCCGCTTTCAATTGCCCCGGCGTGCGGTCGCTCCATCCCTGGTTCTCGAGGAGGCACGAGCAGTACGTCTTGACCGAGAGAACCCCGCCGCGCGACATCGATTCGATCGCGCTCATCAGCAGGTTTAGCAGAACATGCTTCATCGTTTTCAGGTCGAGTTGGACCGCCGGCAGGCCGGCCGCCAGTTCCTTTCGCAGGCGGATCGCGCGCCCGGCGAGTTCGTTCTCGACCGACCGCAGCGCCTGCTCGACCACGTCACTCAGGTCGTGGTCCTTGACATCGCGTTTGTTATAGGCGGAGAACTCCACCAGCCCCCGGATAACGCCGTCGGCGCGCCTGGCCGCGCTGCTCATGTCGCTGAGGACCATCGCGGCGTTCGCGTCGGTGTCGCCGACGCACGACGAAAGAAAATCGATGCCCAGCGTGATGGTTTGCAGCGGGTTCTTGACCTCGTGCGCGATTCCGCCGGCGAACGTGCTGATCGCCTCGAGTTTTTCCGATTCGACAAGCCGGGATTGCGCGGCCTTCAGTTCCTCATGCGCGCGGTTCAGGTCGGTCAACGTCTTTTCCAGCATTTCCATCTGCTGCTTCCGGTCCGTGATGTCCCGTGACACCACGATGACCTTGACCGGCCGGCCCGTTTCGTCGCAAACAGCGCTCCCCTGCGATTCGATATGCCGCACGCTGCCGTCGGTGAGCAGCATCCGGTATTCGGCCCGCTGCCCCACACCGGTCCGGAGCGTTTCCTGAAATATCCGCCGGATTTTTTCTTTGTCCTCGGGATGAATTTCTTTGAACGAATTGGTGCCTTCAATGCTGCCGGAGCCGCCGAGGCTTTTTTGATACGAAGGACTGTTGTACAAGCGGTTTCCATGCTGATCGAGCACGGCAATCAGGTCGGTGACGTTCTCCGTAATCAACCGGAAAAACTCTTCGCTTTGCCGCAATGCCTGCTCAGCACGTTTTCGCTCGATGGCGTAACGGACCACTCGCGAAACCATCTTGCCATCGAACTCCCCTTTCATCAGGTAATCCTGGGCGCCCTCGCGCACGGCCTGAAACGCCAGCGATTCGTCGGCCGACCCGGTCAGGACGACGATCGGCACCGAAGGCGCACTGGCGTGCAGCGCAGCGAACGTGGCCAACCCCTGCTTGTCCGGCAGAGAGAGGTCCAGCAGGATCACGTCAAACCGTTCCGATTCCAGCAACGCAAGCGTTTCATCCAGCCGCAGGAGATGAGTCACCTGAAAACGGGCGGAGGGCGCCTGCTGCAACATCTCCTTTACCACCTCCGAAGAAAGCGGTTCATCCTCGACCAGCAGCAAGTTGATGAGATTGTCTCGCATCGCCCGATGCCGAACTGAACTCACGCACCCTGACAGAGCCGGGGAACGGTTCAATGGAAACTCAAAAATGGTCGGTGCCCCGAAGAGGGCGCTCGATCAGCGACGCCTTTTCGCGACGGCTGAGGCCTTCGACCGCCAACGGCCCGACAACCGAATCAGCAAAACACCCGCCACGCCGGCGGCCAGCGTCGCCAGGCTCAAAATGAAAAGATCGGAATGCTCCCCGGCGTAGCTGTGCGTATGTGGTACCGATGAATCATGCGCCCGAACGGAGATCGCGAGCGACAGCAGGCCAATCGAACCGGGAAGTCTTTTCATCCCCGCGATGTTGTGAGTTGGTCGCGAAAAATCAAGCATTGTTAATCGCGCCGAACACCGGCCGGAACGAACACACCACGGGAGTGCGCCCGTCCCCGGGCCGAGGACGGACCATCATTTTGCTTGCTCCAGTCAGCGTCAAATGCTATCCGCCCCTTTGGGGACAAAGGGGTATTGCCCACGATGAAAAGCCTGCCCAGCAAACGAAGAGGAAGCCGAAAAACCGCGCAAAAACCATCCCTCGGCGGGGCTCCGTCCCGGTCTGCGTTTCAGGGCAGGGTGAAGCCTTCTGAGGTTCGATTGCCGCGCGATCGAGAAGACAAGCGAAAAATCCTGCTGGTGGACGATCATCCCATTGTCCGGGAGGGATTGGTGGAGCTGATTCTCCGGCGAAAGGATCTGGTGGTTTGCGGTGTCACAGGGGACGGGCACGAGGCGTTCGAATTGGTGCGACGACTCAAGCCGGACCTCGCGGTGATCGACATCGCGTTGAATGGGGTCAGCGGAATTGAATTGGTCAAGGCGCTCAAACTGGAGGCGCCGCAGCTGCGCCTGCTGGTGCTTTCCATGTATGATGAGGGCCTTTACGCCGAGCGGGCTTTGCGCGCCGGAGCGTTGGACTACATCATGAAGCAGGAAGCCAGCGAACTCATCTTGAAAGCGATCGATTCGGCGTTGAAAGGCGAAATCTATCTGAGCGACCGGATGAAGGAAAAACTGCTCCATCATCTGGTCGAAGCGCCAGCGGGCAAAGAGGGCTTTTCGGTGGACCGGCTGAGCGACCGGGAACTGGAAGTCTTTCAACTCATCGGCAATGGATTTACCACGCGCCAGATCGCCGAGAGACTTCATCTGAGCGTCAAGACGATCGAGTCTTATCGCGAAAGCCTGAAACAGAAACTCCGATTCAAGCATGGCGCCGAACTGGTCCAGCACGCCATCCGCTGGGCCAGGAGCGAAATCCCGATGATGTAAGATCGCCTGCCTCCGCGCGCGTTCAGTCCCTCCCGAACGTACGTCCTTCCTCCGGCGACACTTTCCCGATAGTGAAAACCCCGATGGCGTCACAGGGAATCTCCGATCGGAAAAAACAGGAGGACGCCTGATGCACAGGCAGAAATGCCATTTGGTATTTTGCCGGGTGAGTGAGAATCACACGGACCATAATCGTCCCGACGCGATCAGGCCGCCAATAACAGCATTACCGCGCCGACGTTATCGGTGCTGCGCTGGAGGTCGGCTTCGACCGTCAGGGCAGCACGGTGGTGACCTGCACGTTGCCGATGCGGTTGGGTTCGGAATAGCGGCGCGCGGTCTGGCGGATTCACCTCGCGACCTCGTGCGGTGGTTCTTCACCCACGCTCGTTTAATTTGTTTCCGCTTCCTTCTGGGTCGCCCGACCAGGACAAGTCGTATTCCCATCCCGCGTGGGGCGAAGCGCGTTTTGCCGTCACGGAATCGTAACTCACTTGTCACCCTGGCGTCATTGTGGGAGAATTTGGCGCATGGTAACCAAAGCCCGCGTGATGCCAAAAATCCTGGTGGTCGATGACGAGCCCGATGCCGTTGAATTGATCGAGTTCAACCTGAAAGGCGCGGGGAACGAAGTCGTGACGGCAGCCGACGGGAATGAGGCCCTGAAAAAGGCGCGCGCTTCGCTGCCGGATCTCATCGTTCTGGATCTCATGTTGCCCGAAGTGGACGGTTTGGAGGTTTGCAAAATCCTTCGGCGCGATCCCGCCACCTCCGCGATTCCGGTCATCATGCTCACCGCAAAGGCCGCGGAAATTGACCGCGTCCTCGGCCTGGAATTGGGGGCCGACGACTACATCACCAAGCCTTTCAGCCCCCGCGAACTCGTGTTGCGGGTGAAAAATCTCCTCAAACGCGGCCAGAACGACGAGGAGAAAAAGGATCGTTACCAGGTCGGTGATCTGTCCATCGACGTGCCGCGGCACCTGGTTGCCGTCCAGGGAAAACGGGTCGAACTGACCGCCACCGAGTTCAAGTTGCTCACCGTCCTCGCCCAGCGGCGAGGTCGCGTCCAGTCCCGCGAACAGCTCCTTCAGGACGTCTGGCAATACGACAATCTTATCGACACTCGCACGGTCGATACGCACATGCGCCGGCTTCGCGAGAAGCTCGGCCGCGCGGCGCGCTACCTCGACACCGTTCGTGGCGTCGGTTATCGCTTCGTCGAGGCGTAAGGCCACCCGCCGATTTAGCGGTTTTGTTTTTCAACGTTTTCACGTTTAATACCGCGACGCGTCGTTGCGTCGTTACATCGTTACATTGTTGCATCGTTGCATCGTTAAATCGTTGAACCGTTACCCGGGTTGAATCGATGTGGCCCATTCTCGCCATTCTTGCGTTGGCCGGACTCGTGGCGCTCCATTTCTGGTGGCGCAGCCGTATCGCCGGCCTCCAGGACCGACTGAAGGAACAGCACGAGAAAAACGCCGCGTTGCAGGAGCAGCAACAGCATGCCCTGGCCCAGGCCCAGTCCCACCAGCAGGCCCTCTTCAACAGCATGGTCGAAGGCGTTCTGTTGCTGGACGGCGATGGCCGTGTCCGACTCGTCAACCAGGCGCTGGAACAGCTCTTCGGTCTGTCGGGCGACATTCGGGGCCGCACCATGATGGAAGCCCTGCGATTGCACGAGCTTCAGGAACTGGTCAAACGCGCGATGGTGGATGGCCAGGTGCTCGGGTACGAACTGGAGTTGCCGGGCCTCGACAATCGTTGTCTGCAGGTTAATGCCACGGCGTTGCTCAACCGCCACGGCAAGCAGCAGGGAATGATTCTCGTGTTCCACGATCTCACGCGGCTCAAGCAACTGGAGAACACGCGCCAGGAGTTTGTCGCCAACGTCAGCCACGAGTTGCGCACCCCGCTCTCGATGATCAAGGGTTACGTCGAGACGCTGATCAACGGCGCGAAGGACGACCCGACGGTCGCCACGCGGTTCCTGCAGACCATCGAAAAGCACGCCGACCGGCTCACCTATCTGATCGAAGACCTGCTGACTATTTCGCGGCTCGAATCCGGACAGATTGTGCTCGGCCTGCAGAAGGTCGAGCTGCGCCCGCTGGTGGACGACGTCGTGAACGACCTCCATTCCCGCGCCGGCGACAAGAAGGTGAGTCTGGAGAACCAGGTGCCTCCGGAACTGACCGTTCGGGCCGATGGTGATCGGCTGCAACAGGTGCTGTTCAACCTCGTCGATAACGCCATCAAGTATGGCCGGCCGGAGGGACAGGTCTGGATCGGCGCCCGTCTCGCCGATGACCAGACCATCGAGATTTCCGTCCGGGATAACGGGCCCGGTATTCCGCCCGATGCGATTGACCGCATCTTCGAGCGGTTCTATCGCGTGGACAAAGCGCGTTCGCGCGAGCAAGGCGGCACCGGCCTCGGACTGTCGATCGTGAAACACATCGTGCAGTCGCACCACGGCGAGGTCTGGGTCAAGAGCACGGTCGGGCAAGGCACGACGTTCTTGTTCACGCTGGCCGTGCCGTGAGCGTGCGCCAGACGTATCTCCAGTGAGTTTTTTGCACGTACGCCGGACGCGGTGGCCTGTCTCCTTCTCCCTCAACGGGAGAGAATTCGCCGAAGGCTGAAGTTCGCGCTTTGAACCTCTCCCCTCACCGGTCCTGCGGACATCCAGGATGGGATTGAGAATTGAGAATTTGGAATTTGGAATTTGGAATTGAGCGATTGAAGAAGGATTCGGGCCAACGCAATGCCCGTGGCTCCGCCAATGAGAGGGAGACCCGACCCGCGGCCGCGTGACCAATCCTTTCTCCGCCGGTCGAATCAACCATCGACGCGCGCGTGGTTTTCGGCAGCCCGGAAAAGATTCGATAGACAAATTCTCCGCTGCGGCGCGTCTTTCTTGAAACCGATGTCGTCGCATGACTTTCTCGCCCGTCTCTACGACGACCATGCCCAGGCGCTGTTTGGTTTCCTGCTGAATTTCACGCGAGACGAAACCGACACCAAGGACCTGCTCCAGGAAGTCTTCTGCAAGCTGGCGCGACAGCCCCGCCTTCTCGACGACGCGCGGGACGAGCGCGCGTTCCTTATCCGCCTTGCGCACAACCTGGCCATCGACCTGATGCGCCGACGCGGCACGCGCGACAGAACTCGCGAAAAACTGGCGGCGGAATCGGTTGCGCTCTTCGCGGCGGCAACTGATCCGGACGAAGCGGCGTTGCGCGCGACACTCGTGGAGGCGCTGGGTGAGTTGCCGGCGGAACAGCGCGCGGTGGTCCATTTGAAGCTCTGGGAAGGGCTCACGTTCGAAGCCATTGCCGGAGTGCTGGACGTTTCGCCGAACACCGCGGCCAGTCGATATCGGTATGGGCTAGACAAATTGCGAGACCGGCTGCGTCCCCTTTACGAAGAGATCAAATGAACGCCGACGATTTTGAGAAACAACTGCAGCGCCAGCCGCTTCGGCCGGTCCCGGGCGAA
>DATEKZ010000282.1:0-3400 GCA_035277185.1 Verrucomicrobiia bacterium | reverse complement strand
ACGGGCATTGGCTTCGCAAGTTTTGCCTCCGTCGCCTTGGGCAATCTCACCGGTAATCGACGGCAACCGACAAAGGAGGACATCGATGCTGCCAGGGCCCTGCGCGGTGCGTTCTTCTGCTCGACTCCTTCCTGAATTTGCCTCACAAAGGGGCGTCAACTACGCCCGTTTCGGAAATGAACTCAGGCAATACGTCGATACCAGGAAACCCCAAAGTGGATTCTGCCAGGGTCCCCGCGCGCCGGTGGCTGTTCGCGGGGTGTTTACCGTTGGTCGCCGCGCTGTGTTTGAGCGGATGCGCTTCGCACCGCGAATCTCCGGACGCGACCCGGAAAGGCGTGCCGCCAGCGCCCGGCTCTTCGACCGGACAAGTTTCCGTCGCTCCGAGCGGCTCGGCGAACGAGAGGGTCCAGACGGCGCGGTCCGGCGCCGTTGGTTCGGTCACGCCAGGACCCAACGGCTGGCAGTCCCTGTTTGACGGAAAGACCCTGAGCGGTTGGAAGGTCACGGAGTTCGGCGGCCACGGCGAAGTCCGGGTCAAAAACGGCCTGCTGTTGATTCAGATGGGCGTGATGCTGACGGGAGTCTCCTGGACGAACCCGCTGCCGAAGACCGACTACGAGCTTGAACTGGACGCCATGAAGGTTGATGGCGGCGATTTCTTTTGCGGCCTGACGTTCCCCGTGCGTGATTCGTTTTGCAGCCTTATCGTCGGCGGCTGGGGCGGGGGTGTGGTGGGGCTTTCGAGCATCGACGGCCAGGATGCTTCGGAAAACGAAACCACCAAGTTCATGTCTTTCGACAAGAACCGCTGGTACCCCATCCGATTGCGCGTCACGCAAGCGAAGATCGAGGTGTGGATCGAGAACGAAAAGCTGGTGGATCAATCCATCGTGGACCGGAGAATCTCGCTCCGGCCCGGGGAGATCGAGCTGTCAGCCCCATTCGGACTGGCCACGTGGCAAACGACGGCCGCCTTGCGCAACCTGCGGATCCGAAACATCAGCGCGGCACGACCGGAGCCGAAATGAGCGGGGCGCAATCAGCCGCTGCCAGCCGGAGCCAGCGGCTGGCCCGCCTTTTTCCCGAAGGCGTTCCCACTCTTTGGTGCCCGTCGATCACGCACTACGATCGGGATGGCGGCATCGACGCGCCAAGGATGGCCGCCCACCTCAAACATCTTTCCCCGTCTGTGAAGGGGTTTTTGATCCCGGGATCCACCGGCGATGGTTGGGAAATGGATGCGCGGGAGATTCGGCGATTGCTCGAAGTCGCCCTCGAACAGGCGGTGAAAGTGAAGCTGCACCTGCTGATCGGCGTTTTGAAGACCGACGCCGAGGAAGCAAAGCAAACCATCCTCGACACGGTTGCCTGGCTCGGGGTGCGCACGGGCCTGGATGACCCGGAAGCCAGTCTGGCCAAAGCGAGAGTTTGCGGATTCACGGTGTGTCCGCCGCGCGGCGCCGATCTTTCGCAGGCGAAGATCGGAGAAGGGTTGACTGCAATACTCGAAACGGGTTTGCCCATCGCGCTCTATCAGCTCCCGCAAGTCACCCAGAACGAAATGAGCCCCGATCTCGTCACGGACCTCGCGAGCACGTTCGACAACTTCGTTTTGTTCAAGGATACGAGCGGCGCTGATCGCGTCGCTTTGTCCGGCCGCAACGTCGAAGGAGTGTTCCTCGTGCGCGGCGCGGAAGGGGATTACGTCCGCTGGCTGAGACATGCCGGCGGACCTTACGACGGGTTCCTGTTGAGCACCGCCAATTCTTTCGGCCACGAGTTTCACCGGATGATCCAGGATCTGTCGGCTGGCCGGGTCGAAAACGCGAAGCAAGTGTCGGAACGGGTGACTGCCACCGTGAACGAGGTCTTCGGCGCCGTCACCGGTTTGCCGCACGGCAATCCGTTTGCGAACGCCAACAAGGCGATGGACCATTTTTTCGCGCACGGATCGAAGGCCGCGGATGTGCTGCCGCCGCGCCTGCACGCGGGACCTCTCCTGCCGGAGGAGGTTATTCGCGCCGCGGGTGAGGCATTGACGCGCCACAGGCTGATGCCCGCCAGGGGTTATTTGGAGTAGGCGCGGTTCCATCCGCTTTGTTCGGCGGGATTGATAATGCCGCGCGCGGCGTCATACTACTCCGTCAACACCGACAGCCATGCAGACCGGCCAGCCAATCCTGCGCAGTCGCGGCGCGGCAGAAAACCCGCCGAACCGCTTTGAGAAGATAGCGCTGGAACCCGACCCGGATTGGTACGATCCCGACGAGCCGGTGCCATCGACCCAATTCTTCAAAGACCGCTCCAACTCGATCATCAACTACAACGACAGCCCGGACGTCGGGTTCGAGGCCAGCGTGAACCCGTACAGGGGTTGCGAGCATGGCTGCATTTATTGTTACGCGCGGCCATTCCACGAATTCCTCGGTTTCTCCTCGGGTCTCGACTTCGAAAGCAAGATCATGGTCAAGGAGGACGCGCCGGAACTGCTACGGCGGGAACTCGCCTCGCCAAAATGGAAACCCAGGGTGATCGCCATGAGCGGCGTGACCGACTGCTACCAACCGGTCGAACGCAAGCTGAAACTCACGCGGCGTTGTCTGGAGGTGCTGGTGGAATTCCAAAACCCGGTTGGCATCGTGACCAAGAATCATCTCGTCACGCGCGACCTGGACGTGCTCGCTGAGTTGGCGCGCCACCAGGCCGCCGCCGTGTTCGTGTCCGTCACCACGCTCGACCCGGACCTGCGCAAAGTCATGGAGCCACGCACGTCGCCGCCGGTCAGCCGACTGTCCGCTATCGAAACGCTCGCGAGAGCCGGCATTCCGGTTGGCATCATGGTGGCGCCGGTCATTCCCGGACTGACCGACCACGAGATACCCGCGATCATTTCCGCAGCGGTGAGGGCCGGCGCGAGGTTTGCCGGACGCGTCATTGTGCGGTTGCCCCACGCGGTCGCTCCATTGTTCGAGTCGTGGCTGGCGAGACACTTTCCGGACAGAAAGGATAAGGTGCTCAATCGCATTCGGGCTATGCGCGGCGGAGAGCTGAACGATCCCCGCTTCGGCTCACGCATGGAGGGTGAAGGCATTTTTGCCGAACAGATTCAAAACCTGTTTCAAGTCGCTTGCCGCAAAGCAGGAATCGAGAACAACCATCTCGAACTGTCCACCGCGGCGTTCCGCCGGTCAGCGGGCGCGCAGCTCTCGCTGTTTGATTGACGTTCCTTGCTTCGGACCGCAGGCCAGTTCCGGCCTGGTAAGGGGAGGATGGCAACCAAAGTCCGATGGCTGCGGGAAAACAAAAGGCGAGGCCGGACAGCCTCGCCTTGTCACAAGGACGGATAAACAAAAGCTCAGGCTTTCGCGCCGCCTTCCTTCTTCCAGGTGCGCTTGGG
>DATEKZ010000281.1:0-2443 GCA_035277185.1 Verrucomicrobiia bacterium | reverse complement strand
ACGAAGGGAGAGCCGTCGCCTGGCCGGAAAGCGATTCGAAATTTGGGCTTCGTCATTCTTTCGTCATTCGACATTCGGATTTCGTCATTATCCAGAGCCTCCTCACGTCGGCTGCTACAAAGTTATGAATGACCTCAAATTCGCCTTCCGCCAATTATTGAAGAATCCGGGTTTCACCGCCGTGGCCGTGCTCACGCTCGCGCTCGGCATCGGGGCCAACACTGCCGTCTTCAGTGTCGTCGATCACCTGTTGACACGGCCATTGCCGGCAGAGAAGCCGCATCGTTTGGCCTTATTGGCGCTGCCACGCCAGGAAGGACAGTTTGAATTCGACTTCAACTTTCCGCTCTTCCGCGATTATCAGCGCGAGAATGCCGTCTTCGCCAATCTCAGCGCAACGGCGGACGAGGCGGTTGGTTTGGGCGTCGGTGGAGTGACGGAGCGGCAACGCGCGCTCCTCGTCTCCGGCAATTACTTCATCCTGCTCGGAGTAAACACAGCGCTCGGACGGACGTTCGCCTCGAACGAAGGCGTCGAGATCGACGACGCGCCGGTCGTGGTTTTGAGCCATGGAGTCTGGCAACGCCGTTTCGGCGCGGACCCGCAGGTCGTCGGCCGCAGCGTCACGGTCAATGGTCGTCCGTTCACGGTGATTGGCGTCGCGCCGAGAGAGTTCACCGGCACGACTCGAAGCATCGTGCCCGATCTCTACGTGCCAATCACGATGTACGGGCAACTGGTTGCCCACCGTTCCGGCAACGAACACCCGCTTTCGACGCGCTTCCTCACCTGGCACCAGGTCCTCGGGCGACTGAAGGATGGAGTCACGCACGCGCAAGCCCAGGCGGCGATGCGGACGCTCGCGCAGCAAATCCATGCAGCGACACCCGCCAACACCGACACCAACATCGCCGTGTTGCCGGGTGTCCACGGATTCAACCATGACCTGCGTGAGGCGCGTTTGCCGTTATATCTGCTCCTCGCCACCGCAGGCTTCGTTTTGCTGATTGCCTGCGCCAATCTGGCAAACCTTCAATTGGCGCGCGCCTCCGCCCGAGTTCGTGATTTCGCCATTCGCCTGGCCCTCGGAGCCGGGCGCGGCCGGCTGATTCGCGAACTTCTCACCGAAAGCGTGTTGCTGGCGCTGCTCGGCGGGGGCGTGGGGGTGTTGGTCGCTACGTGGTTGATCGACCTGCTCGGGGGATTTCGCCCGCCGGAAGCCTCCGTCGAACTGGCCGCCACACTGGACGCCCGCGTGCTCCGGTTTGCGTTTTTCGCGTCGGTGCTAACGGGCATCGTCTTCGGGTTAGCTCCGGCGTGGCGGGCGAGCCGGCCGCAACTTGTGCCCGAGTTGAAAGGCGGTGGCGGCACCACGGCTGAGCGCGGACGCTGGAACCTGCGCGACGCGCTCGTGGTGGTTCAGGTCGCGCTGTCACTGCTGGTGCTCGTCGGCGCTGGATTGTGCGTGCGTAGCTTGTCCAAACTTCAACGGGTTGATCCCGGTTTCGAACCATCGAAGGTGGTGGTGATGTCCTTCAATCTCGGTCTGAACAATTATTCGGACGCGCTGGCGAAGGATTTCTACGATCGCCTGATTGAGCGTGTCCGCACACTGCCGGGCGTCGAAGCCGCAAGCCTCTCGAGTGCCACGCCGCTCGATGGGAATCGGGTGGGAATGAGCATTGAGCGCCTTGAGGGTTACGAGCACACGGGTCGAGGCCGTCCATCGGCTGACCTGAACGTGGTTTCGGCCGATTACTTTCGGACGCTCCGTGTGCCCCTGCTCGACGGCCGCGACTTTGATGCGACCGACGGGCCTTCCGGTGTGAAGGCGGTGATCGTCAACCGCGCGTTTGTGCACCGCTACTGGCCGGACCAAAACGCCGTCGGGAAGCGTCTCTATCAGCATTCTTTCATTGGCGGTGGGAGCGAGGTCTGGGAAGTGGTGGGCGTAGTCCAAAGCGTGTCCGCGCGGCGGGTTCGGGACGATCCGCGCCCGATGATGTTTCGACCCATTGCGCAATGGCCGGGGAAGTCCTTGACGCTGGCTGTGCGGACGGGGCTAGATCCGGCGGCGACGGTCCCCGTGCTCCGGGAGGTGGTGAAATCACTCGATGCGAACGTGCCGGTCTTCGGCATTCGCACGCTGGCCCAGCAAAAGGATGGCTCGCTCGCGCTTCAACGCATGGCCGCGACGCTGTTGAGCGGGTTCGGTGTGCTGGCGCTGGCACTGGCGGCGCTCGGCATTTACGGGGTGCTGGCCTATTCGGTGAGTCGGCGCACCCGGGAGATCGGTGTGCGGATGGCCCTGGGCGCGCAGAAGAGCGACGTGCTGGGTCTTATCATCCACGGCGGGCTGCGGCTGACGCTGCTGGGCGTCGCGATCGGACTCGCCGGGGCGTTGGCCCTGACGCGTTATTTGTCGAGCCTGCTCTACTCCGTG
>DATEKZ010000280.1:0-2165 GCA_035277185.1 Verrucomicrobiia bacterium | reverse complement strand
TAACTGCCGCCCACCAGGAAGGAGGAGTCCTCGTCGCTGCTGCCCGTGACAAAGGAATAGGTTTGGGTACCGGCATCCGTTTCCGTGGTGTTGCCGTAATAGGCGTTGAACTCCGCGCCGTTGTAGTTCTTCTTGAGAATGAAGTTTACCACACCCGCGATCGCGTCCGCACCGTAGAGGGCCGAACCGCCATCCTTGAGGATTTCAATGCGCTCGACAGCCGCCAGCGGGATCGTGTTGAGATCAACGGTCGAACCATCGAAGAACGAATTCGGCGCGATGCGGCGGCCGTTGATCAAAACCAGTGTGCCGCCGGGGATGCCGCGCAGGGCAATGGAGGATGAACCATCTCCGCCGTTGCCGCGCGATGAACCGAAATTGCCCCCGCCGAAAGCGGAAGGGAGAATCTTGGAAAGCTGTTCCACGGCCCTGACGTCGCGACGCTCAAGCTCAACCGCACTGACGACGGCTACCGGCGCTGCGCCCACCGTTTCCGCCGTCGGTATCAGCGATCCGGTGACGACGGTCTTCTCGAGCTTGACCGGTTCTTCAGCATTTGCCGCCGCGGTCTGACCGCCGGCCTGTTGGGCGTAGGCAACGGGCAGGGCCAGCATCTGGATTCCGAGAGTGCAGCAGAGGAGACGGCGGAGCGCAGAGCGGACATTGGGTTGTGGGATGTTGCTCATAGGGTTGTACGATGTTTTTACGGATTGATACGGCTTGCCGCTAAACGATTCATTTCACATCAAGCTAAGACTTGCTGTGAAATTCAACCGACCATCACGCACGAGGGACGTACGCAAAAGCACGGTCTTCTCGTGCAACAACGACTGCGGCTGACGGGTATGGCGCGGAAATTAAAAGAACACGAGTGACCGCGTCAAGCTTTTAACGGCGGCGTGAGGTTTTCTTGCGGAGAAGCCGTGGTGGCTGGGGCCGGAATTGAACCGGCGACACAAGGATTTTCAGTCCTCTGCTCTACCGACTGAGCTACCCAGCCAGCCAAGGGACGGCGATTCAACTTGGCAGCCCCCGCTTTGGCAAGGCATATTTCCCGCCCGATGAAACTCTCCTGCCCGAAGTTGCGTCCCGTCCCGGTCTCCGCCGTCGCCCTCCTGCTGGCGACCGCCACCGCGCTGGCCGGCAAGGTCGATAAGACCCTCGACATCTATTGGATAGACTCCGAAGGAGGCGGCTCCACGTTGATCGTCACGCCCTCGGACGAAGCGGTCCTGATCGACTCCGGCAATCCCGGCGGTCGCGACCCGGGCCGCATCCACAAGGTCGCCGCGGAAGTCGCCAAGCTGGCGCGGATCGATCATCTCGTCACGACTCATTTTCACGTCGATCATTTTGGCGGCGCGGCGGAGTTGTCCCAGCGGATACCCATCGCCGCGGTGTATGACAACGGCGTTCCCGACGGCAACCCGGACGGCGGCGATGACGCGTGGTTTCGAAACGTGATCAGACCCTACCGGGAAATGAAGGCGGAAAAACGCGTGGTTCTCCGGCCGGGAGATCTCGTACCGTTGAAACAGACCGACGGCACGGCCAAACTCGCCATTCGTTGCGTCGCAGCGAAACAGCAATTCATTTCCGCACCCGCACAAACCAATCCGCTCTGTGCCGACGCGAAGCCG
The DNA here is from genome assembly GCA_035277185.1 of Verrucomicrobiia bacterium. Taxonomy (GTDB): domain Bacteria; phylum Verrucomicrobiota; class Verrucomicrobiia; order Limisphaerales; family AV2; genus DATEKZ01. The sequence goes on along the minus strand of DATEKZ010000280.1, from coordinate 525 downwards.
AAGCCGAAGGACACTTCCGACAACGCCAACAGCATCGTGATCCTCCTCGGTTTCGGTGAGTTCGATTTCTTTGACGGCGGCGATCTGACGTGGAACACGGAAGGCGAACTGGTTTGCCCGGCAAATCGCGGCGGGACCGTGGACGTTTACCAGGTGAACCACCACGGACTGGACGTGAGCAATAATCCGTTGCTCATCCGCAGCCTGTCGCCCACGATCTCGGTCATGAATAACGGCTCGACCAAAGGGTGCGGAGCCGAAACCTTTGCGGCCTTGAAATCAACGGCCTCGATCCAGGCGATGTATCAGGTACATCGCAACGTGCGCGAAGATTCCGGGAACAACACGTCGAACGAATTCATCGCCAACCTCGAAGCGAAATGCGACGCCAATTACATCAAGCTTTCGGTCGATCCTTCGGGCAAGTCCTACACGGTCATGATCCCGGCGAGCGGCCATAAGCGGACGTTTCAGACGAAATAGCAGTTCAACGCGCGGACTAATTATCGGAATAATCTTAGCGCC
>DATEKZ010000279.1:0-4120 GCA_035277185.1 Verrucomicrobiia bacterium | reverse complement strand
TCCACGGTATTCGCTCGTTGTGGTCCGGCCGGCAGAGGACTGCTGGCCTCGCGTTCATGGAGTGGACCTTCATGTCGAAACGAGCGGTGGAAGATGATTGCCCAGACCACGCCGATCAAACCGAACAGGACAAATGTGCTTCGCCACGAAAGCCAGGTCATGACCCAGATAACCAGCAACGGCGTGAACGCGCCGCCCCAACGGGCGCTCAACCAGAGGATGGCCTGCGCGCGAGTACGTTCGCGGTCGGGCAACCAGATCATGAAAGCCTTGGTCAGGTTCGGAAAGCAACCGGCCTCGCCCATGCCGAAGATGAATCGCGCGATGACGAGGGAAGCGAGATTCCAGACGTAACCGGTCGCCGCGGTGAAGACCGACCAGAGGATCACGACGCGCATCAAAATTTTGCGCGGGCCGATCCGATCACCGAGCCAGCCTCCGGGAATCTCGAAGAGCGCATACGCCCACGCGAACGCTGAAAAAGCCAGACCCATCTGGGTCGCGGTAATCCGGAGTTCCTCCTGAATGAAGGGCGCGGCTTGAGAAATGCACACCCGATCCACGTAGGTGATGATTGCCAGCGTCGCGGCGAAACGCAGCACGGCAGGTCGAGGTCTAGCGTTCACCGGTTTGCAGGATTCTCATACCAGAACACGCCCAGGTTCCGGGTTTCCTCGCAGGTGAGCACGTCCGGATCGCCGTCGTCGTCCAGGTCGAGCAATTGCACCAGATCGTGCTTTATGCCGTCGGGCCCGCTGATTTTGTGCGGCTGCCAGTCGCGCTTCGCTGTTGATCCGTGATTCGAGAGCCACATCACGCCGGACTTGCCATCCGACGAACCCTCGCAGGTGAACACAAGATCCGGCGCGCCATCGAGATTGATGTCGCCGACGTTCACGGCTTTGGCATTGCCAGTGTTCTCTGGCAGGGAAATCTCGTGGCGTTCCCACTGTTGACCATCGCGCCCGAGACGGCGCAGAAAGAGCAATTGTTTCGGCTTGGTGGCAACGATCACGTCCTCGAGGCCGTCACGGTCGAGGTCAGCCAGCGCGAGAAACATCACCTCATGTCCCTGACCGCCGATGGGATGTTCACGCCAGGGTTCCGTGAGTCGGGCGTTCGTGCCCGGATTCTCCAGCCAGAAGCAGCCGGACCGTGGGCCTTTGCGATCCGAGAACACGAGATCGAGATCACCGTCGCCGTCCATGTCCGAGGACACCAGCGACATCACCCAACCCGCGTCGCGGAGGTTGTGCCATTGCCAGTCTTCCAGACGCCGGGGTGTTTTCGGGGCCTGCCACCAGCCGATTTGACCGCCGCGTTCTTTGCCGCCGGCGAACAGATCGACGCCGTCTTTGTCATCGATCTGCACGGGCAGGCTGAACATCCACATCATTCTATCGACCGACGCGGGGATGATCCCGGTCGTCCAAGCGCTCGCGTCGAGATACTTCGCCCGATCGCTGGGCGCCCAGTGGACGAACATGCGGCGCGTGTTTCCCTCGGCACAACTGACGACATCCAGAGAGCCGTCGCCGTCAATGTCCACGAGAACGGCGTCTTCGACATTCGCCGTGGTGCCGACGGTGACCGAGGGCCATTTCTCGCGCGCCCGCGTGGGGCCGGGATTCTGGTACACGCGGACAACGCCGCCTTCCTCCCAACCCGTGACGATGTCCAGTCGTCCGTCCTGATTCACGTCGGCGAGGCGCACGCCGTCGGCCCCTCGCGATGAGTCGTCAATGGCGTGGCGTTTCCAGGGTTGCTCGGGTTCGGCGGCGCCAGCGGTCGTAAACAAAACCGCGGCGACGAGCAAAACGAAATTGAAGACAAGCCCTGCAGTATGCGAGCGCATATCCAGGAGCTATTGTCGAAACACAAAGTCTTTCGAGTTCAACAGGCCCCACAGGATGTCTTCCAGTTCGGCGCGCCGGTCACTCGCGGAGTCGAGGGCCGGCAGCAGATCGGTCAACTCCTCCTCCGTCGGGGGGCGGGTCAGCGCCGCGCGGAAGAGTTCGTCGAGGATTTCCCGATTCGACCTGCCGGCGGACAGGAGGCGGCTGATGCGGTTTTCCTTCTCGCCGAGCAGTTCATTGACGGTCGGGCCGCTGATCATTTGAAAGACTTGACCCATGTTGCATTCGCACGATCGTTCGGTGTCGGTGGTCAGGAGCCGAGGCGGTTTACCGAAGATTTCCAGGAATTGGTCCAATCGGTTCGCGCGTCGTTTGCCTTTGCTTTCGGGCCGCACCCCGGGCAATTGAGCCGCCCGCATACCCACGGGATAGCCGGCGAACTTCAGTGGCACCCCGGTCACCTGGCTTTGGCAGTCCAGCAGTTGCTCGGCACCCAACCTCCGCGCAACGGCATGCGAGAAGTTGACTTCGTCGCCCGCGTTCGTGTCGTTCGGCTCCGCAGCCAGTTGATACGTGCGCGAGTTCATGATGAGGCGAATGAGGTAACGCACGTCGAAGCGGTGTTTCACGAAATCCGCCGACAGCGCGTCGAGCAGCGCTGGATGCGACGCCGGATTCGTGGCGCGGAAATCATCGGGAGGATCCACAAGGCCGCGCCCCATCAGATGGGACCAGATGCGGTTGGCCTGAACGCGCGCGAACAATGCGTTCGTCGGGCTGGTGAGCCAGGCCGCCAGCGCGGCGAGCGGGTCGGGCTCCAGGTCGATTACCGGGTCGTGATGCGTGATCCGTGATGCGTGATCCGTCAACGGGATTGAGTCGCCGAGGAAACGCGACTGTGTGTTCTTCCCCGTGCGCGGATTCTTCAGCGAAGCTTCGCGAGAGACGTACACGATTTGTTCGCCATTCCATTCGTGCTGGTCGCTGCCGATTTCGCGTTTGTTCTCAAGGACCTTGTAGCTGACGCGCGCGAACAGCCCGGCCCAATCGTAGTAGTCGTCCTGCGTCCACCGGTCCGAGGGATGATTGTGGCATTCCGCGCATTGCAGGCGCGTGCCGAGAAACACTTGCGCCGCCGCCCTGCCGCGCGTCGCCGGATCGCGATTCGGACGCCAGTAATTCGCCGCCGGACTGTTGTAGGTGCTGCCGCGGGCGGTGATGAGTTCGCGAGCGAACTGATCGAGCGGTTTGTTGTCGGCGATGCTCCGGCGGATCCAGTGATGAAAATTCTGGACGCCTTTTTTGTCGAGCGAATGGGCCTCGACGCGCAACAAGTCCGCCCATTTCAACGCCCAAAAATCCGCGAACTCGCGACGCTCGAGCAGTCCCTCGATGAGCCGCGCCCGCTTGTCACGCCGGCTGTCGGCGACAAACCTGCGGGCCTCTTCCGCCGTGGGAAGGATGCCGAGAAGGTCAAGATGTGCCCTCCGCACAAACACGTCATCCAAGCAAACCCCCGACGGACTCATGCGCAGCGTCCGCAGTTTGGCGAAGATATGTTCGTCGATGTAGTTGTTGATCGGCACGGTCGTCCACTTGAAGCCCGGACGCGCCGGCACGAACGCCAGGCGCACCGGTTCCTGACAGTGCAGGTAACGGACGAGCACCGTGGACTCCCCCGGACGCAGCCGTTGCACCAGGCCATCCGGCGACACCTTGACCAGTGGATTCGCCGGCTCATACACGGCCAGAGACCTGATGTCGCGAATCGTGTCGTCGGAAAATCTGGCACGGACCTGCAACTGCACCTTGTCCAGTGGTTCGACGAGCACTTTCTCCTTCGGCGTAATCTCGATCGCTTGCAAGTGCGGAGCCGAAGCCAGGTCACTCGGCATTCCTTGCGCGATCCAGCGGCGAAAGATTTCATACTCCTGCGAACCCTCTTTGAAACGTGAGCCGCCTTCGTGCGCCACCTGAGCGGTCGGCTTCAGCAGCATCAAACTCTGCTCCGGATCAAGCAGATTGACGCGTCGGCCGAATAAATCACGCGTCAAGGCGATGTAATCGATGTCCGGGTCCTGCCCGCGCAGCGACAGTTTGAACCCGCCCTTCCCGTTCTTGTTTCCGTGACAGGTCCCTGCGCTGCAACCCGCCTTGGACAGCACCGCCATCACGTCATTGCGGAAGGAGACTGCAGTACCGGCCCCGGAGCCCGGCCCGTCAACGGCCGGATCCGCCCGGATCGCCCCGGATGCGAGGAATAA
>DATEKZ010000278.1:0-2439 GCA_035277185.1 Verrucomicrobiia bacterium | reverse complement strand
GCCAGCTCGACGTTCTCCTCGCGGAACCGCTCGTCCGCGGCGCCGACGTAGAAGGCGAGCAGCGTCGGCCGGGCGCGGAAGCGGGCGCGCAGCGTCGGCACCAGGCGGTGGGCGCTCGCCCGCGCGTCCCAATTGTAAATGTGAAGGTCCGTGCCGCAGATGCCCGCGCGGTCCACGCGGATCAAAACGTCGTTGATGCCGACTTTCGGAATGGCCACGTCTTCGAGCCACAGGCCGGGTTTGGCCTCTTTTTTGACTAACGCTTTCATGGTCTGGCTCTGTTCATTGGTTCTCGTTGCATCCCGGCCGCCGGCAACGTAGCAGCCGACGTCAGGAGGCTCTAACGAAAAATCGGTCCCGCCCGCCGAATGACCTTTTCACGGCCTGCCGCCGCCGGATTACGGATTGACGCTGCCGCTCGTTTCGTATCCACTATGCAAGATGCTTGTCCTCTATAGTAGATGTGGGCATCCGCTATGCAAGACATTTGTTCGATATACTAGATTCACAGTGAAGCCTCGCCAACCGAAGAAGACACTGATTTCTGTCAAACCTGCCGACGCCATTCACCGGCACCTGGGCGGCAGGGTCAAGGAACTGCGCACGCACCGCGGCTGGTCCCTTGAAGCCCTGGCCCATGCCAGCGGCGTCAGCCGGTCCATGCTCAGCCAGATCGAACGCGAGCAGGCCAACCCGACACTCGCCGTGACCTTGCGCATCGCCCAGGCGTTCGGAATGACGCTCGGGGACCTGCTGGAGATGCCCAGCGCCACTTCCTCCGTCAACGTGATCCGGGCCGACGACCACACCTATCACTATCGCTCCGACAAACATTGCCGCATCCGCACGTTGTCGCCGCTGAACCTGGAGAAGGACGTGGAGTTTTACGAGGTGCAACTGCAACCGGGCGGCGCATTGCGCAGCGCGCCGCATTTCGGAGGCACGCGCGAGTTCCTCACCGTGCAGAAAGGCCAGGTCCAGGTGCAGTCTGCCGGAGACACGGAAACTCTGAATCCCGGTGATTCCGCCAGCTACCGCGCCGATGTTCCCCATGCGATTGTCAACGTGGGTAAAGGCGAAGCCGTCGTGTTCCTGGTGGATATTTATCGGTAGGTTTTTCGAACCAAATCCGCCCCACCCGCGTTATACCTGTTGAAATGAACGCGAAGGCGAGTGGTCAAAAATGCAGGGCATGACTATCAGACGTTCAGTCAACATCCTGTCTTACGGGCCCGGACTGGGATAGTTGTATGCGGATCACTCCCTTCGCCTCCATCAACTCGCTCTTTGCCATCCCGGATGAGCAGGCGATGTGGCGCGTCCAGACGCAGGACGACGAACAGGCGTTCGCCCAGCTCGTCCGCCGCTGGGAAGGTCCGATTCAGCGATTGTGCATCCGCATGCTTGGCGACGCGCATCGCGGCGAGGACCTGTCGCAGGAGGCGTTCGCGCGAGTGTTCGCCAGACGGAAGGAATACCAGCCGAGCGGCAAGTTCTCGACCTGGCTTTGGCGGATCGCGATGAACCTCTGCTACGACGAGCTTCGCCGGTTGAAACGGCGTTCCGAGTCGTCGCTGGACGATGGCGGGGAGGCTTTCGGATTGGACGACGCGTTCATCGCGCCGGAACCGCCGCCGGACAGATCGATGGTGGAACAGGAACGTGGCGAACTCGTGCGACAGGCGTTGATGAGATTGCCCGAGGCCTATCGGAGCGTTTTGGTGATGAGACATTACGAAGACTTGAAGTTCCGGGAGATCGCAGAGGTCCTCGACATCCCCGAAGGCACTGTGAAATCGCGCATGGCCGAGGCCCTGACGCAGATGGGCCGGCAATTGCGGCCGATGCTGGCGGGCAGCGAACAGAACAATTTGAAGACAACCCGACAACCGAAGGAAAGTTTGATGATATGAACCACCCGACTCGTGAAGAATGGATGTCGTATCTCTACGACGAGTTAACCGGTGAACCACACGCCAACCTCGCCGCCCATCTGGCGGTGTGCCCCGAGTGCAAAGTGAAGGTCGCAGAATGGCGCGGCTTGAAGATGGACCTGAACGCCTGGCAGATCGCCACGAAACCGGCGCGCGTCGTGTGGAACCGTCCCTGGCTTCGCTGGGCCGCCGCGGCGGTGGTGATGCTCAGTGCCGGCTTCGGCGCCGGACGTTTGTCGATGTCGGCCTTGGCGGACCCGGAGGAGCTGCGCGCTGCGATCGAGCCCTCGATTCGGCAGCAGCTTCGTACGGAATTTGTCCAGATATTGAGGGAGGAGCTGGACAAGTCTTCGGCCGCGACGCTCGCCGCCGCCAACACTCAGACGAAGGAACTGGTCGGCGATTTCGCCAAAGCGTACGAGCAAAACCGGGTCGAAGGCAACCAGGCCGTTTATGTGGCGCTGAACAAACTCAACGCGGAGCACGTGGCCGCCCTCGCCTCTTT
>DATEKZ010000277.1:0-6307 GCA_035277185.1 Verrucomicrobiia bacterium | reverse complement strand
GCAACCGCTAAAAGAATTCGGCACGGACGGCAAAGTGGATTTACGCGAAGGTCTGGATCGCGACGTGTTTTTCCTCACTGTGTCGGCGTCGTCGCCGGGAATCATTTACCGGGATTTGCTGATTCTCGGGTCGGCCGTCGGTGAAGGGCCGGGGCCGGGCGCGCCCGGGCACATCCGGGCGTTCGACGTACGGACGGGCAAGCGCCGATGGATTTTCCACACGATTCCGCATCCGGGCGAGTTCGGTTACGACACGTGGCCGTCCAATGCGTGGAAGACGGTCGGCGGCGCGAATTGCTGGGGCGGCATGACGCTCGATACGAAGCGCGGCTGGGTCTTCTGCGGCACTGGTTCGCCGAGTTACGATCACTGGGGTGGCAATCGCATCGGACAAAACCTGTTCGGCAATTGCGTGCTCGCGCTGCGCGCTGACACCGGCGAACGCGTTTGGCATTTCCAGGTGGTGCACCATGACGTCTGGGATTACGACATCCCCTGCCCGCCCAACCTCGTCACGGTGGAACACAACGGGCGGCGCGTGGACGCCGTCGCGCAAGTGACGAAGGTCGGTCACTTGTTCGTGCTCGACCGCGAAACCGGCAAGCCTCTCTTTCCGGTCGAGGAACGGCCGGTGCCGAAATCCGATGTTCCGGGCGAACAAAGCTGGCCGACGCAGCCGTTCCCCCTGAAACCGCCGCCGTTCGCGCAACAACGTTTCACTGACGCCGAGGTGACGGATCTGAATCCGAAAGCGCGCGCCGCCGTCCTGGACAAGTTGCGCACGATGCGGACAGGAAACGTCTTCCTGCCGCCCGGCTTGCAGCCCTCCGTCGTGCTGCCCCAGTTCAACGGCGGCGGCGAGTGGGGCGGCGCGGCTTTTGACCCAGGGACACGCACGCTCTACGTGAACTCCAGCAGCGAAGCGGAATGGATTTCGATGGTGCCCGCCAAACCGCCCGGAGAGATCAGCGTGGCGGAACTGGGCAAGATGCTTTACGGCTCGGTTTGTTCCGCGTGCCACGGTTTTGAGCGGGCGATCAACACGAATGCGCCATCGTTCGCCTCTTTGAAAGGCGTCAAAGGACGGCTGACGAAGGCACAGGTCCTGGAACTCCTGGAAACCGGCCGTGGTCAGATGCCGAGCTTCGCGACCTTCTCCGCGATCGAAAAGCGCGCCGTAACAGCGTTCCTCTTCGATGAGGGCGGGGACGAACGGATCGCGGCGAAGGATCTCAAGCTGAGTTGGGCCGAGGAGATTCCGTTCGCGGCGACCGGCCACCATGATTTCCGCGATCCGGAAGGCTTCCCGGTAAACCGGCGTCCGTGGGGAACGCTCACGGCCATCGACCTCGACAAAGGTGAGTTCAAATGGCACGTGCCGCTGGGCACGTATCCCGAGTTGGAGAAGCGCGGCGTGCCTCCGACCGGAACGTTTAACATCGGGGGTCCGTTGGTGACGGCCGGCGGACTGGTGTTCATCGGCGCCGCGATGGATGAGCGGTTCCACGCGTACGACAGGGAAACCGGGAAGCTCCTCTGGGAGTTTCAGATGGATGCGGGCGGCTACGCGACACCCGCGACGTACGAGGCGGCGGGTCGCCAGTATGTGGTCATCGCCGCGGGCGGTGGCGGTAAACCCGAAACCAGGCCTGGGAACGCATTCTACTGTTTTGCGCTGCCGCAATGATGGCAGGGGCGCGACTCTTTCACTTCGCCATGGCGACTTCCAGCGTTTCCTCGCGCGTGTGCGGCTCGTCTTCTTCGTCCTCCACCGGCGGACCTGACGACGGCGGGACCAGTGGCGCCGGGGTGTGATGGGTCACTTTCTCCAGTGCCTTGTGGAACTTGACGCTGACGATCTTGCTCACGCCCTGCTCTTCCATGGTCACACCGTAAAGCACGTCGGCCATACCGATGGTCCTCTTGTTGTGCGTGATGATGACAAACTGCGAGTGCACCAGGAATCGCTGCAGGATGCGAATGAACCGGTTGATGTTCGATTCGTCGAGAGGCGCGTCCAATTCGTCCAGCACACAGAACGGGCTCGGTTTCACCTGGTAGATGGCGAAGAGGAGCGCCACCGCGGTCATCGTCTGTTCACCGCCCGACAACAGGGAAATGGTCTGCAACTGTTTGCCAGGCGGCCGCGCCACGATATCAATGCCGCTTTCCAGAACGTCGCCTTCGTTCACCAGGATGAGGTCGGCTTTCCCGCCGCCAAACACCTCGGTGAACATCGCGCGGAAATTGTCGCGGATCTGGTTGAACGTCTCGGTGAACATCTCCTTCGTCTGCGTGTTGATCCGGTTGATCACCTCCAACAATTGCTGCTTCGCCTGCACCAGGTCGTCGTTCTGCTTCGTCAGGAACTGAAAACGCTGCTCGGTCTCCTCGTATTCGTCAATGGCGACGAGGTTGACCGGACCCATTTCATCGATTCGCTTCTGCAGCGCCATCACCTGTTCGGCCACCGCGTTCCAGTCCGTGGAGACCCCGCCGGCGGTCATCTCCTCCGGAGTGAGCGTCCTGACTTCTGCGGGGCCTTCGTCGGCTATGGTAATGGTAATGCATTCGCTGCGGACGCTGTCGAGGTTGACCTGATACTTCTGCTGAATCCGTTCCCGCAGATTCTGGACGGACATGTTCTTTTGAGCGAGTTCCACGTCCAGGGCGCCGCGCTGTTGTTGCAATCCGGCCAGATGCTGCCGTTGTTCCCGCAAATGATCTTCGCGACCGCCAATATCGCCTTCGAGCGCATCGCGCTGGCCAATCAACTCACCGGCTTGCGCGTTAACCTGTTCTCGTTCGTGCTGAAAGCGGCCCATGGCCAGGCGCGATTCCTCCATTTCAGTTTCCGCCTGCGCCTTGCGGCTGACGAAAGAGGATATTTCTCCGTGCCGCTGTTCGACGAGGCGTTCCAGTTCCTGAATGCGTCGCTCCAGCGGTTCCTTTTGCTTGTTGAACGAATCCGCAAGTTGTTCCTGCGTCGCCAGGGCCACTCGGGTCTCCGTCAGCGAGGTGTTGGCCGAATCCCGCTGCTGGCGGAGTGAATCCAATCCATTGCTTAAATCGGTCAACCGCTCTTGCAGTTCACGTTCCTGGTCCTCCAGCCCGCCTGCCTGCCTGCTCAATGCGGCCCGCTTTTGAAGTCCTTCCTCCTCCTGCGCCGCGAGGCTCTGGATTTCGTAAACAACAGTATCGATCTTCTGGTGTAAAACGCGTTGCGAGTTTTGCAGCGCGTTGGACTCACCTTCGCGTGTGGCGATGGCCACTTCCCGGGCGCGCAGCTCTATCTGCGCCTGCTGCAGGCCGGCTTGCAACGCCGTTTGTTCGCTCAACAGGGCGCCTTTGCCGCGGCTGGCGTCCGCAACCTTCTGCTGGACCTCGCCCAGTTGCGCCTGCAATTCCGCGATCTGGTTCTTGCGGCCGAGAATCGATGAGGGCGCTTTGCCCGACCCATTTCCGTTGGAGGATCCCCCGGTATAGACACCCTGCCGGCTCAGCAACTCGCCACCCAAAGTCACAAAATCGAACCGCCCCTCCGTTTCACGCCACGCCGCCGTCGCCGTCGCAAGATCCGGAACAATCAGGGTCCGGCCAATCAGGGCCCGCAATAACTCCTGTATTGCCGGATCGGCAACGATGACTTTAAGCGCCGGTTCGCCAGGGCCTTCGGCAACCGGGCCGATAACGCCGGTCTGCGCTTTCTGGAACGCCAGCGGCGCGATGCTCGCCCGTCCCTTCTTGCTTGCACTCAGGTCGGACAGAATCTGCACGGCCGTTTCCGGCTCCTGCGTAATGACCAATTGCAGGTGATGCCCGAGGGCGGTCTCGACCGCGGCCAGGTATTGGTCAGGAACCCAGATTTTGTCCGCCAGCGATCCCAGGACGTGCTCGGTCTGCTTCAAAGCAGCCAGGGCGCCCGCGCTGAAACCCTCGTGTTCGGCCTGCAATTGCTCCAGGACGTTCAGGCGGGACCTCTGTTCCGCCTGTCGCTGCAGCAGACCGTCCAGTTCCTTTCCGGTCTGATCGAGTTGATGGCCGATATCGCGCAGCCTCTGGTGGCGTTCTTCCACTGTCCCGCGTTGCGTTTGGGCGTTGAGCTTTTCGGTCTCGACATTCGCGGCAAATTCATTCAGTCGCTGTTCCAATCGCGCCCGTTCCTCTTCGAGCTGGATCTTTTCCGCGGACAGCTTTTCCAGCCGGACGATGTTGCCCTGCTTCTGGAGGTCCAGAGCATTGATTTCGTTTCGGACGCGCGTGAGTTGCTGCGCGGCGGCAAACACGGCCGACTGGGCCTGGCGCAATTCCTCCTGTTGCCTGGCCAGATGGTCCTCCACGCCCCGCAACGCCTCCTGTTTGGTGCGAAGCGCCCGGCGATTCTGCTCAAGGGCGAGCAGGGAAGCGGCCAATCGTTCCGACACCGCGGCCAGTTCCTGTTTTGCCGCCAGGCCCCGTCCTTCGGCCTCTGAAATATCATTGAGGGCGGTGACGTGCTGCTTCTGGATCTCCAGCAGGCGCTCTTCATTGAAGTGAATCCGGCTCTCATGCCGGTCCGCCTGGCTTTTCAATTCAAGCCCGCGATGCTGCGTTTCACTGATTTCGTGTTCCAGTTCGGTGAACCGCGAACGCAAGCGGGCAATTTCATTTTCGCCGCGCAAGACATTCTCCGAGCAGTCCTCCGCTTCCGCGCGCAGCCTGTCAACCGACGCCTGTCGTTCGGCAATCTCCGCCTGGAGCACGTCGAACTGGTGTCGGGCCAGTTGGGTGTCGAGATGCTGCAGTTCGAGCATGAGCTGCTTGTAACGCCGCGCTTTGCCCGCCTGGCGTTGCAGCGAGCCGATCTGCCGCTTAACTTCGCGAATAAGGTCGCCGGCGCGCAACAGGTTTTGTTCGGTGTATTCCAGTTTCCGCAACGCTTCGCGCTTCTGGCCTTTGAACTTGGTAATGCCGGCCGCCTCCTCGAAAACCATCCGGCGGTCTTCCGGTTTGCTGGACAAGATCTGTGTGATGTTTCCCTGCGCCATGATGCTGTAGCTGGTGCGCCCCACGCCCGTACCCATGAAAAGCTGCTGAATGTCTTTCAGGCGGCACGGCGTCCGGTTGATGAAATACTCGCTCCCGCCGTCGCGAAACACGCGCCGCGTGATGGTGACTTCGTTGTATGCGAGTTCGACGCCCGCGGCCTGCAAATGCTCGGCGTCAACATCGCCAATCGTCAGAGACACCTCCGCCAACCCCAGCGGCTTGCGGCCGTCGGTCCCGTTGAAGATCACGTCCGCCATCTCGCCACCCCGCAAGGCCTTGGCTGATTGTTCCCCCAACACCCAGCGGACGGCATCGGCGACATTGGACTTCCCGCAGCCGTTCGGACCGACGATGGCGGTAATTCCTCGCTGAAAATTCAGCGACGTCTTGTCAGCGAACGACTTAAACCCAAGAACCGTCAGGTTTTTCAGATACATATTTACGGCAGAGTAACGGCCAGACTGTACCCAAAGTAAAGCCTAAAAACCACAATATGCGGGGGTCGCCATTGCAAAGGCCCAACTAATGGAGGCCACGACGAAACCCGCCTGATTCGGACTGGTCTGCGAGTGCATTGGGACGGACTCCTATTCGACAGGTTAAGCCCGAAGTGGTTAGAACAAATATGTGGCCATGGGTCCGGTCTGCGAATTGTCTCCTTTCCGAATCAGAAACTGGAATCGGCAAAACGTGGATTCAGAACGAAGAGAAGAGAAGAGAAGAGAATGGGTTGGGATGACAGAAAGGAACCCGTTGGAGAACAACCCGTAGAACTCAGCGGCAGCCAAAATCCTTGAGGAGCAGATCGAAGTCTTCCTCGACCGTAGCCGCAATCCGTTCGGCCCAGTGATCCTGGCGGCCTCCAAGTTGGCGCTGAATCGAGACGAGACGATCCTTATCGGGGCGTATCAACGTCCTTACCCCGGCCAGAAACGCCGGGTCTTTGGCATCTGCGGTCTCCTGCCAGATCGAACCTACTGTGGGCGTGGTCATAACAAAGCTCGTCCATCCACATCAACGAGCGCCAGACTTCCAACTGTTCAGCGCGGTCTTATCGGCTCCTTCGATCAAGGTACGCAACTCACGACCTTGTATTGCGTACAGAAGACGCTGGCAATGAGAAGATATTCAACCTCTATTCACCGTCTGTTCACCACATCTGGCACATCTGGCTAACTGCGGCCGTGCTCATCCCGCTTGCCCGGCCACAAGATCCGGAACTCTATGCCTGTTGCCAGGGATTGTCCGGACTTTCCCGTTTTTCCCTTCCCGGTGCAGG
>DATEKZ010000276.1:0-4697 GCA_035277185.1 Verrucomicrobiia bacterium | reverse complement strand
AAGGGACTGACCGAATCGTGCACGGTCGTCATGACTCGACGCTGCCGCATGAATGCGGCGTTCCTGGAGGCACTTGAAGGCTCGATTCCGGGTGGAGGATCGCGCATATAAACCCGCGCGCAAGCCGACGTATAGGAACGCCGCATTCATGCGGCAGCGTCCCACCGATGCTTAATTCAATGGCAGTGCTCCCCGGCCCTCTCCCGTTGAGGGGGGATTCAGCAGGGTACGCAACTCCCATCAGACACCGGCGCTACTGTCCCGCTTCTCGCAGCCACAAACCGCGAAAAGTTCTTTCCGACGGATCCTTCAGATCTTTGCATTTCTTTCCGCCGGCCGCCACGTTCCCATCGTCGCTCAACACCTGAATCTCGTCCCCTGCGCGATCGGGATAAAAGATGACCGCCTCGGGATTGAATTTGCCAAAGTTGATTTTTCCGAGATGAATCGCCGCGGGCGAACGTCCATCCCATTCGTAGAGATGCGATTTACCTGCGCCGTCGAAAGAACCGGCCACGACCAGATTCCTGCCTTCGTGCCGCGAAATCTCGCGGATCCCCAGGCCGTTAAGGTTGAGAAGGAGCGGCTCGCCGAACTTCGGCGACCTGCCCTCAACGAGCTCGGCGGGATTCAACAGCGGAACCAGAAGCGCCTTTCCCCGTGGAACGGGGTTACGAAATCCGATCAACAAATGCCCCTCGGGCGTCGCACAAAGGCCCTCGATGTTGAAAGCGTTTGGCTCTTTGGGCGCGAGCCGCGAAGCGTCGCCGAGGTTGAACGCTTTCAGCTTCGGTTCGTTCACCAGGTCACGCAGAAGGTTCCGGTACGGCTTTCCAGTGGGCGTCAGTTCAATGCTTTCCTGGTTGGTCCTGATTTCGGTGGCGAAGAAACGTTCCCGCCCGGGCCGCCGCTTTCCGTTCTGGTTCCGGCCGTGAGAACTGATCCAATAGATGCGGTTGCCGACGCGCGCGGCGCCTTCGAGATCGGCTTCCGGCGATTGTCGGTCCGCCTGAAGGAACGTCGAGAGGTCTATCGAATGTATCGGCGGACCGCCTCTGTCACGGTCGTAGATCCGCAACTGGTTGTCCTCATCATTGGCGGCGACAAAGAGCCTGTTGCCGAGCGCCACGGCCGCGGACGCGTCGCAGATGCCGGAATAAACGGTGGGGGCCGAAAGATTCAGTTGCGCCGTGGCCGCCTTGCCGCAAGCGGCGGCGGCCACTAAGGTGGCGATCAGAATATGTTTCTGCACAACTGTCAGACGCGATTCCATGCCGGAGCGTTTCAAAGATTTTTCAACGCTCCTGCCTGTGTCGTCAGCAGGGGACTCATTCTTCCCTTTTGCGACGCGACTCGCTGACACTATGATCTCCATCGTCATTCCCACACTGAACGAGGCGGAGTTGTTACCCGGGTCGCTGGGGCGCATCGGTGCCGACATTGTGCCCCACGAGATCGTCGTTGTCGATGGGGGCAGCAGCGATGCTTCGGTCCGTATCGCCGAAGCCGCCAAATGCCGGGTTCTGCAGAGTGCCGAGCGGCATCGCGCCAAACAGATGAACCTCGGCGCCGCGAACGCGCAAGGTGACGTCCTGCTTTTTCTTCACGCGGATACGTTGATCCCGCCCGAAGGATTGCGCGCCATTGAGTCCGTGCTGAAGAACGAACGGGTCGTTGGAGGCGGTTTCCGCCGCCGCTATGTTAATGCCCCGGCGTTTCTCCAATTCACGTGTGCGATGGCTGATTGGCGGGGCCGATGGCTTGGCTGGCATTTCGGCGACCAGGGCATTTTCGTTCGACGGGCCGCCTTTGAAGCGCTGGGCGGCTTTCGCGAACTCGCCGTTTTCGAGGACGTCGATTTGTGCCGGCGTATGAAGAAAGTGGGCCGGGTCGTCGGGTTGAGGCCGCAGGTTTTGTCCTCCGCGCGCCGGTTTGCGAAACGAGGCGCGCTGGTCACTTCTCTGGCGGACTTGTGGCTGACATGCCGCTACGTGACCGGCGCGCATCCAGACCGCCTGGCCGCCGGTGCCCAAAGGCATAGGGCAAAGGGGTATCAGCAATGATCCCGGCGAGAGTCCTGGCACGGTCTGCATTCAAATCGACTCCTCACCCCGACCCTCTCCCATCGTATGGAGGAGAGGGAGAGATGCGCGCGCCACTGGCCTACTGACGCACTCATCCCTCACCCTCACCCCGTCCCCACTGCCATTGAATTAAGGGACTGACCGAATCGTGCACGGTCGTCATGACTGGACGGTGCCGGATGAATCCGGCGTTCCTATTCGTCGGCGTGCGCGCGGGTTATGTGAGCGTTTCCTCCACACGGAATCGAGCCCTCAAGTCGCGCCAGGAGCGCCGGATTCATCCGGCAGATGCTTCATTCAATGGCAGTGCACCCCGTCCCTCTCCCCAATGGGGGGGAGAGGGTGGCCGCAGGACCGGTGAGGGAACTTCTCTGACAAGGCAGTCCATGGGGAAAGGGGTGAGAATTTCTGAGCGTTCGTTTTGCGCCGACACGGTCCTCGGATGCGGCTCGCGCCTGCAGAAGCCGCCACCACGGTTGACAATCGACTGGTCTTCGACGGCGTCTGGCCTTAGCCTTTGGTCCCGATGCAAAAGAAAACGCTCTTCCATCCGGACATTCCATGAAGCCGCTCGATACCGAAGGCGCGGTCAGGTCACGTTACGCCGCCGCAGCCAAAGCGCCCGAAGCCGCACTGTGCTGCTCGGTCGATTACGATCCGCAGTATCTCAAGATCATTCCGTCCGAGGTGATCGCGAGGGATTATGGCTGTGGTGATCCCAGCCGCCATCTCAAGCCCGGCGAGACGGTGCTCGACCTGGGCAGCGGGACCGGAAAGATTTGTTTCATCGCGGCGCAGGTTGTCGGTCCTCAAGGCCGCGTCATTGGCGTCGATATGACCGACGAGATGCTGGAGGTGGCGCGCCGAAACGCACCGGTCGTCGCCGAACGCCTCGGTTACGCGAACATCGAATTCCGCAAAGGCCGCATCCAGGATTTAGGGCTCGATCTCGAAAGGCTGGACACGGAGTTGAAAAAGCGCCCGATCACGGACGCCGCCTCCTTCCTTGCGGCGGACGATCTGCTGCGTGATCTGCGCCATCGCCACCCGCTGGTCGCGAACGAATCCGTGGACGTGGTGGTTTCCAACTGCGTTCTCAACCTGGTTGACTCCCAGGCGAAACCGCAGCTCTTCCGGGAAATCTTTCGCGTCCTGCGCAACGGCGGACGGGCCGTCATCTCGGACATCGTTTCGGACCAGCCCGTGCCCGAGCAACTGCAAGATGACCCGCAACTCTGGAGCGGGTGCATTTCCGGAGCGTTGACCGAGGAGGATTTCCTGCGCGCCTTCGGCGAAGCCGAGTTCCGCGGCATCCATCTCCTGAAACGTGACAACAAGCCCTGGACCACCGTCGAGGGGATCGAGTTTCGTTCCGTCACCGTGGCGGCGTACAAAGGCAATCGGAGCCCTGCGCCGGAAGAGACGAAAAGTCCTGACCTCAAGATCACGATGCCGGGCACCAACTGCTGTGACCGGACAAACTGTTGTTGAGATGCCCGTGAGAATTGGTCTCAGGTCATGAAGCGAACGCTCCTCATCATCGCCGGCCTGGCCGTTGTCGGCGCCGTACTGGTTGCCTCCGGCCAGATCCACTGGCGCGAGTCGTTCCGAAAACTGTTTGAATGGATCGAGAGTCTCGGTGCATTAGGACCGGTCCTGTTCATCCTCGTTTATGTCGCCGCTTGCGTCCTGTTCATTCCTGGATCTCCTCTGACTCTCGGCGCGGGAATTGTTTTTGGCGTCCTTCGCGGCACCGTGTTCGTCATGATTGGCGCCACACTCGGAGCCACTGCCGCGTTTTTGACGGGGCGTTACCTGGCCCGCAACTGGGTGGCCACCCGAATCGCGGGCAATTCGAGATTCAAGGCCATCGACGATGCCGTCGCGCGCGAGGGATGGAAGATTGTTGGCTTGATGCGGTTGTCGCCCGTTCTTCCGTTCACGCTGTTGAATTACGCCTTCGGCGTTACGCGCGTCTCGCTGCGCGATTATTTTTGGGCCTCCCTGATCGGCATGTTGCCCGGGACGCTGATGTATGTTTACGCGGGTTCGTTGTTGGGAGACCTCGGCAGTCTTGGCAGAACCCATCGATCACGGACCACGGCAGAATGGGCGCTCTACGCCGCGGGCCTCGTTGCGACCATCGCGGTCACGGTTTTCGTCACGCGACTGGCACGAAAAGCCTTGTCGCAAAAGATTGCCGTTTGAGCGGCCGATCTGCATGCCCGATTCTCCTCTTCGAGCAGCCGTTGCGCCGTGGGACACGCATAATCGAGAGCTCGTCGCCAATGTCCATCCGCCGGATTGGGCCAATCCGAAGCCGGCGCCGCAGTACAACCTGGTCGTCATCGGGGCAGGAACGGCCGGATTGGTCGCCGCTGCAGGCGCGGCCGGACTGGGCGCGCGTGTTGCGCTGATCGAAAAGCATTTAATGGGGGGCGATTGCCTGAACGTGGGGTGTATCCCGTCGAAGTGCCTCATTCGTTCCGCGCGGGCGGCGGCCGACGTGCGCGGAGCGGCTGAACTGGGCGTTCGAACCCCGGGCGATTTTCAAATCGATTTTGCGGCCGTGATGGAGCGCATGCGGCGGTTGCGCGCGGGCATCAGCCGGCA
>DATEKZ010000275.1:0-2054 GCA_035277185.1 Verrucomicrobiia bacterium | reverse complement strand
CAAGATCGACGGGCTGACCGAGAGCGACTTCGTCATGGCGGCGAAGATCGATCAGTTGAAATAGGTCTCTGGCAAGCCCGTCCGTTGCCAGAGTGCCAGAGCAAAACCCGCTCGAAATCCCGCACCGAAGACGGCTTGACTTCCGGCCGTCGCGGACATTTCAATGGCGACGTCGTTCCCGGAAAAACCCAAACGCCACCCAAAAGCCACTATGAAACCAAGGCCGGCCCAAAACTTAGTGCTCCTCTTCGCGTTGTCGTCCATCACCGCGCAGGCGCAGGTGACCTTTCAATTTGATTACAGTCTCGATGCGAACAACTTTTTTTCGGGGCCAAACATTGGCCGCCGGACCTCGCTGGAGGCGGCGGCAACCGCGCTTCAAAGCCGTTTGGCGGACAATCTTTCGGGAATCAGCCCGAGCGGCGGGAACTCGTGGACCGCAGTCTTCGCCAATCCGGCTACGGGCACGCAGGAGAACGTCTCCAACCCGACCATCGCCCCGAACATTCTCCTGATCTACGCGGGGGGACGTGACCTCGGCACCACAACGCTGGGCGTCGGCGGGTTCGGTGGATTCGGCGCTTCGGGCACCCAGGCGTGGCTCGACACGGTGTCCCAGCGCGGCCAGTCCGGCGCACCGCTGACTGAGTTCGGACCGTGGGGCGGCGCGGTCACGTTCGACATCGATGCGGCGTGGTACTTTGACGCCGATCCATCGACCGTGGAAGCGTTCCCGGGCCAGAACGACTTTCATTCCGTCGCCTTGCACGAGCTTGGCCACATGTTGGGAATCGGCACGGCTGCCTCCTGGACGAATCTGGTCAACGGCGCGAATCAGTTTACTGGTTCGGAATCCGTGTCGCTGAACGGCGGACCGGTGCCGTTGGAATCGAACCGCGGACATTGGCTCAACGGAACGACGAGCACTCTCCCCGGCACAGCAACTCAACAGGAAGTCGCCCTGGACCCTTCGCTGACGGTCGGGACACGAAAAAATTTCACGGACCTGGATTTCGCCGGTCTCAACGATCTCGGCTGGACCGTAATACCGATCCCCGAACCGCGACTGGCAACTCTGTTTGGGTTGGGGCTGCTGGCGATCCTGATCGGCCGCCGTCGCAAATAAGCCCTGGCGCTACGCCATCGCGTCGGCTCCGAGACTTTAAGTCGCCAGCGACTGTTTAGTCGCCCGGGAACCTGGTGATGGGTACGGGCCGCAACCGCCGTCTCAGATGCCAGGCCACGCCGATCAGGTCGGCGATACCGCGCCAAAGGCGGTTGCCGACTCCGTATTTCGATGTTCCGGCCACGCGCGGGCGATGATTGACGGGCACCTCTTTGGTGGCGACTCCGCAGGCATGAACCAGAATGGGAAGGAAACGATGCCAGCCATTAAACGGGAACACGCCTGCCACTGCTGATCGTTTGAAGACCCGAACGGCGCAACCGGTGTCCTGAAAGTCCGCGCCCAGCGTCGCTTTGCGCGCCCGGCGCGCGATACGGGAAGAGACGCGTCGCAGCCAGTTGTCCTGGCGATTGACCCGCACACCGCAAACGAAATCAACGCAGCCCATCTCGGTCAGCAGCTTCGGCAAGTCAGCCGGGTCGTTCTGCAAATCGCCATCGAGCGTGGCGATGATCGGCGCGCTGGTTGCCAGGAGGCCGGTCCAAAGCGCGGCGCTTTGACCGCTATTGCGTCCGTGGCGGACACCGCGCACACGAGGATCAAGTCGGTACGCGTCCTGAATCTTTGCCCAGGTTCCGTCCTGGCTCGCGTCATCAACAAAGACCAGCTCAAACGAACGCGGTTCTTTGTCGAATGCCTTCGCCACCTCCCGCGCCAATGGCAGGACGTTCTCTTCCTCGTTGAACACGGGGACGATGATGGAGATCTCAACGGGCACGTCGGGAGCCTAGTCGCTGCCGCGCCGAAGTTGAAGGTCGAAAGTCGAACAATCCGTGAGTGCCGCCCGGGTGATCTGAAATGGGACCGTCGGCTATACAGGCTATACGATCGACGCCGCCGTCGTTGGACGCCAGACAATCGGGAGGCG
>DATEKZ010000274.1:0-2442 GCA_035277185.1 Verrucomicrobiia bacterium | reverse complement strand
TTTCCCACACAAAGCCACCTTCATTGGCAGGCTCTGTCCAATTCCGAGTTCCGAGTTCCGAATTTGAAATGAGCCTCCGTACGTCGGCTGCTACGCGGTTCATGGAATTGTCGATCAAACCTTCTCGGGCACGACGTACGGTTTCCGATACTCGCGCGTCAACAAAGCATTCGCCCTTTTGTTGTTGGTGAATGTTTCGTTCTTGGGATCCATTTTCAGGAACATGCCAAGCGTTGCCTTCTTCTCTTTGAGGTCCACGCCGTTCGCCGCCAGATGCTCCTGCATCCGCCCGAAGGTTTCCACGGCATCTTTCTCGCTTTTCAGACCTTCCCGGATCGCGTCGGGATTCTCCTCTTTGCCGAGCTGATAGGAGACGTTGCCGGTGTGACAGAGTGCGCTGGAGAGGTGCCCTTCCAGAATGTCCGCGTTCAGGTCCGTATGTTTCCGGCTGCGAACGGCGTCGAGGAAGTTCTCGTAATGATTCGAAGCGCCGTTCCAGCTCTTGACTTCCTCGCCCTCTATATCGAAAGCCGTGGCACCGCTGTAATTCGGCACGACCACGTAGCCGCCCTCGCAATGAATGATCACGGCTACGCTGGCGCGGACTTCCTTCTTTTCACCGCTTTTGGAATCTTTCACTTTCCACGGTCCGTTCTTCGGGTGGTCGAAGTTATCCATGTCTTTGGAATCGGGTTTGTCCGGCAGACCGCGGACTTCAAAGATCAACGGCGCCTTCGCGTAGTCGTGGAACACGAACTGGGTGTTCGGCGTTTCGCCGTCGTCTTCGTAACCGACGCGTCCACCGACGCTGAACACCGCCGGCGACAAAGCGTCTTCGCCGAGAAACCACCGGGCGATGTCCATCTGGTGGATGCCCTGATTGCCGAGATCGCCGTTGCCGTAGTTCCAGATCCAGTGCCAGTCGTAATGAAAGCGCTGGCGGCGGATGGGCGCCATCGGAGCCGGGCCGCACCAGAGATCGTAATCCACTTCCTTCGGCGGCGGCTTGGGCGCGTCCACTTTGCCGATGCTGGCCCGACGTTTGTAGCAAAGGCCCCGGGCCACTTTGATCTTGCCGAGATTGCCGGCGCGGACCCACTCGACCGCTTCTTTGATTGCGTGGCTGGACCGGCTTTGCGTGCCGGTCTGGACCATTTTTCCGTACTTGCGCGCGGCTTCCACGATCTTCCGCCCTTCCCAGACGTTGTGGGAAACGGGCTTCTCGACGTAAACGTCCTTGCCCGCCTGAACGGACCAGATCGCGGCCAGCGAGTGCCAGTGATTGGGCGTTGCGATGGTGATGACGTCCACGTTTTTATTTTCGAGCAGTTTCCGGAGGTCGGTGTAGCCATCAACTTTTTCGTCGCGCTTCGCGAATGATTCGACCCCGGCGTCAAGGATCTTCTGATCAACGTCGCACAACGCGACCACGCAGGCGCCCTTGTTCTTCAGGCCGCGCATGCCGCTGATGTGGTCGCCGCCGCGGCCGCCAAATCCGACGACGGCGACACGGATGGCATCGTTGGCGCCCGGGACGGCCGCCCACGAGCGGGCAGGAATGCTGAGCGCCGCGGTGCCCAGCGCGGTGGTTTTCAGGAAGTTTCTGCGATTCAGTCTGTTCATAGGCGGTTTGGGTTGTCGGATCAGGATTTTTTCTGCTTCAGATACTCCTCGTAACGCTCGGCGACCTTGCCCTCTTTCTCGTCGCCGCGATGGATGTAAAAACGGTAGCGGAACGTCGCGCTCTCACCGGCTTTGATCTTCAGGTTGCCTTCGCCCTTCGGCTTCTTTTCAAAATCATGCACGCCGAATGCATTGGCCGCGAACAACCCGTAATCGCGCACGTGCCACCAGGTCGGATAACGGGGATTATTCGGATGATCGAAAATGGCGACGCCGACAGTCTTGCCGTTCACCGGCCCATGGTAGTCCACCCATTTGGCGCGTTTGCCCCAGGTGTCGCCGTCACGCACGCCTTCGCTGTTGACGATATGGCCGGTGGGCTTGCCCGCGTTCGACTTGTTGTGCTTCAGCCGCATCGTCTCGGCGAGGCGGATGGCCATGGTGCCCTCTTTGGTGTCGCCCAGCGTCAGGTCGCCGTGTGAGGCGCGGATGGTGATCTCGAAGTCGAACAGGCGTCCTTCCTTTCGATTGTAAATCCGCAGTGTTCGATCGTCGGTACAAACAACCGATCCGTCAGCGGCCACCAATTTGTTCTTTGAAGTGATCACGCCGACTTCCTTGCCCGATTTGATCTCGGTGAAACTTTCGTGGACGGTTTTCCCGGCCTTGGGGCCTTCCGCCCAGAAGTCGTGACCGTTGACATCGCCGTGGGCATACCACCAGGAGCGATGGTGTGGATGGTCGCGCTCTTCATCTGCAACCTCTTTCATCGGCCAGTTCCGCGTCATGAACAATTCGTCCGGACCCACAATGGGATAA
>DATEKZ010000273.1:0-6892 GCA_035277185.1 Verrucomicrobiia bacterium | reverse complement strand
GGCGGACCGGATCACGGCGCCGCAGGTCGATCGTTTCCTGTTCCTCCGCCAGCAGATTGAGGGAAACCAGGTTCGGATTCAACCAGCTCAAGGCCGCTCCAATGGCCGCGGCCAATTGCACCGCCTCGAATTCCACCTCGTCCTTCTGCTTTTCCGGGAGCGCCAGCGTGAGCGGCTTTGTTGGATTCCACGACTCACAGGGCAGGCCCAGTTCGGCCTCCAGCGTCTCGACAATAAACTGCGAACGCGCCGACCCGCCCGAGACGTAAACCTGGTTGACCGATACCTCGAACGTGTTGGCAAAGAAGCCGATCGAAGCGTCCACCTCCTTTGCCAGATGGATGATCAACCCCTGAAGCTTTCCATGGGGGGTGTCCATCGACGAGCCACCCGCGCCAGCGGCTGCCGGTTCGTTTGATGACGCAAGCTGGGCGAGCGCGCCGGTGAACTTTTCCGCTCCCAGATTCACCACGCGCGTCATTACCAATTCCCCTTTTCGGACGATGTTGATCGAGGAAGAATGAAATCCGACATCCAGCAGCGCGACAACCTCGCCGTGAGAATCCTCCGGCAACATCTTGAAGGCATTGACCGTTCCGATTTGGGCCAGGGTAACCTCCTCCAGACTCAGTCCGGCGCTTTTTGCGGCCTCCTGGAGGTTTTCGACAAGCCGCCTTCTGGCGCCTCCCACCAGCACCTTCGACTTGCGTTTCAATCTGCCGCCGCCCTCGGACTTCGCATCCTCGCTGGAGTAACAATCGAAAAGATAATCGTTCAGGTCCTGCTGAAGGTAGGTCTTGGGGCTGAGGCGCACCATTTTCCGCAAGTCGGACAGCGAGGATGAAGGCAGGTCCGCGTGGCAAAGCAACGAGTTGGCGGCGCCGAGCAGGAGAGACACCTTGCGAGTGGGCGCGCCGACGGCCTGCATCACTCCGGCCAGGTGGTCGGCCAGCAGTTCAACGGTGGGGGTTTTTTCGTAGATGGGTGAGTCCAGCAAGACGTACCTCTCGAGCTGGAAATTTGCACCCTTCCGCCGCAAATGAACTGCCTTGGTGACGCGACTGCCGAGATCAATCGCGACGATTTCGTCCCGTTTTCGCAGTTGACTGACAGACATCGCCATAGCAATGACTGTCGTTATAGTGTCGGGTCAAGCAAATGCAAGCCACACAGCCGCCCCCCCGGCCCAAAGCGGGTTGATCGTACACGGAGGGTCCGGGTCGCCCATCGAGGCCTCATCGGGCAGCGTGTTGAATGCGAAACGAGCCGAGGAACGCACTGAATAGCGGATCGAAGTCGGAAAACTTCCTGGAGGAGGATTTCATTTCGAATTCCGCCCTTCCCCCGGGGAACACTACCTGGATCACGCGAAACGACCCCAGCAGATTCTTGTCAATCGGCCGCTCAAATTCGTAACCCGCGCATTCGACCCCTGCAATGGGACGCCGATACTCGCGTAAGCCGCGCGCCCCCTTGTAGCGCTCAAGAATCCCGGCCTTCACTTGTTCGGGGTCCGTGGCCTCGGACTCCACTGTCTCCCCCAAATCGAGGGCCACCGAAACGCCCCCATCGAGGTCCATCGCCAGGAGAGTGAGTGTTCTCTTATTGGGATCATACTTCACAGTCCAGGCCGGCGGAGGGACGAACTGGAACTCGACGCGTTCGACCTGAAGTTTGTAGAGGGTGAATGGGTGGCCTTCCGCGGGCTGTACCCGCTCTGAACGCAGGAGACACCCGGGCCCACGGGCTGAACTCAGACCAACATCCGCCTGCGCCAGAAACGGCAGCATCGCCACCACACCGAGCCAGGACTTGTTCGTTTTCATTGCCTGAAGCGGGATTAATTGACCTCTGTAATCGACCAGCGGGAACGAATCATGGTTCGCAACTGCGGAGTGCCATGCGGCAGTTTACCTGCGACTTTGAAATTGTTGTCGAAATTGATCTTGCGGAGCAAGGGCGGCTGATAATACAAGCCGGGGTCCCGATACGGTTGAGTCGCCTCTTCACTTCGATAAAGCACGGCGAGCGAACCATTGAATGTAAACCTGCTCACCAGCCAGTTTTCCAACAAGCTGAACACGTTCTCGAGGCTCCCGCTATAAACACCTGTGCCCGTCGGCACAATCCCTGTGATGATCCCGGCATTGATGGTCGTGCCCGGGAGCGCGGCAAGGTTCACGGGCAGATTATTGACCAAAACGGCATCATCGTTCCAATTCTCCGACAGGACCGTCAGTGAGTCGCAAACAAGCGCCGCCGGTTCGGTGGCCTGCGTGTTATTGCTCAATAGAAATGACGGGTGCGCGTTAAAATTGCCTTTGACATAGAGCGGGTTCATCGTGGCAACCGTCAGCCCGACGCCCGGGGGCAGGGTTTGTCCGTTGATGATGCGCACGGCGGGCGCGGCGGGGTACGGACTGCCGGAAAAGGTTCGCCGATCGGCCACGTAGATGATCCTTGGATCGCGTCCTCCGATTTTCGAGCGGACCGCAGAGTAGTTCTGTCTGAGCTGAGCGACATCGATTTCAGTCAAATGAAAGTATTTTTGCTGCCGGCCATCCCACAACTTCGCGTTGGTGCTGACAAACGGCCTGATCATCGCGTCGTAGTCGGCGGGGCTGAAGGGCTGAAACCCGTTCGCGTCACCGCTCCGGGCCGTTACCGTGGTATTGGATACAAGAATGATCAGATCGGCTTTGTTGTAAAAACGCTGCTTTCCCAGCAAGGACTGCGACGACTCCAAATCGGGCGGCATCTCGATGATTTCATGCAGCAACTCGGGAGTATTGTTCGTCCCCAGGGGAAGATTGAGGGAAGTGACCTTTGCGTCGCTCGCCCCCCGGTAGTTCACCGGGCCCACTGGCAGCAGTCCCAGTAAAAGGGAGGGGTGATGTTCATGTACGATACTCCCGGATGACGTGACGTCCCCTAACAGCGTGAGGCTGATGGGAGCGCGAGGCCCAAAAAATGCGTTTGTGTTGGAATGCACGTGGCCGCTCAAGGAGAGGTCGTGTTGCATCGAGTCAACCTCCATCGGCAAATTGTAGAAGGCGCCAAATTCAAAAAGAGGTATCTCCGCGACCTGAACCTCCTGCTTCACGGTGCCGACCGCGCCGCTGCCCCAACCCGTAAGCCGCGCGTTGGAGATGACCCGATACGACGCCCGGTGTCCGTTGAATCCGGCATACTTCCAGTCCAGCGGCAGGAATTGCCAATCCTGCGCCCGTTCAACCGTAATTTTATTCAACGCGCGATCGGCGTCCGTAAATTCATAATTGGCCCAATCCGCCGATTCGCTCCGGGTCGGGACGAGAGTTCGGTAATAACCCAGTTTGCTCTCGACCTCTGCGTAACCGCCCCTCTGGAAATCTCTGACGATCTGCGCGATGACCTTTTCCGTCGCCGC
The DNA here is from genome assembly GCA_035277185.1 of Verrucomicrobiia bacterium. GTDB lineage: Bacteria > Verrucomicrobiota > Verrucomicrobiia > Limisphaerales > AV2 > DATEKZ01. Next base: position 3,483 of record DATEKZ010000273.1, on the reverse strand, counting down.
CTCGGCCGCCGCCATGGCGCTGTAGTAATCGTTGTTCCGGTCGGTCAGCCCGCCGCCGGCGGAACTCCACTGCAGGGCGCCGCTGAGAAACAGGATCGCCGTCCCGACGAGGACCAACACCAACACCAGCGAAAAGCCGCGCTCCGAGTATTTTGTGGACAGTTTCATGATCAGCGCTCCCGAAATGCGGTCCGCGTTTCCACCCGGTGGGCCTTGTAGTAATTGGCCGGACCGATCGGTGTGTTGGTGGAGCCGGCCATCTGCTGGTACTGCAGCCTCACGCGGATCGCCATGTTGTTTTGATCGTTCGTAAGGGCCCGACCTGTGTAATCCTCGGCGGTGAACACGGGTGCGTTGCTGCTGATGGCGCTGGCGATCACCGACGCCGACCCTCCGCTGTTTGTCATCCGCTTGAGATTGCGGTCCGTTGAATCCAGGAAATACCGGATGAAAAGGTTGGTGCCTTGCTCTGGATAGATCTGGATGGCGTTCCCCTACCGCGGCTCCCCAAAAGCGGCGCTCGTGAATGTAAACCGGTCGCCATTGCCAATCCGAACGACTTTCGCGGCGCCAATCTCGCTGTGAAGCAAATGGACCGTCTTGCGGATTTCCCCCGCCGCGGCCAGCTTCGGGCGGCACAATTCCATCATGCGCAGACCGAAGGAGTTTCCCACCAGCACGGCGGCCACCACCAGGAGGAACACTGCCGAGGCGACCAGCATCTCCACGAAGCTGAACGCCCGGAACGCCGCCGGTTGCCGAACCCGGCCATTCAATTGAAATGCAGGAGTGATTTTCATTGGTCCGGCGCCCGGTAAGTCATCACCGTGTTCGTAAACGGTCCGCGGCCCGCCAGCGACCAGGTGCAATCCACGCGGATCATTTTCAGCGGGGGATCGGTCTGGATATCCGTGATTGTTATCGTGTTCGTCGCGCGGACCTCCTCGATGCCGACGGCCGGAATCTCCAGGGCCTCCGCTCTGACTGGAAAGTTTGTGGGATCCAATTCGTTCACTGGCGGGTAGCCGAGCGGGTCCCATTTGGCGGCACGGGTTTGCTCGAGACCTTTTACAACCATCAAGTGGGCCGCCGCCGAACACGTTGACCAATCCGTCCTTTGACCCACCAGGAGGTAACCCCACACAATGCCGCCGATGCTCACACCCGCGATGCCTGCCGAGATGATCGCCTCGGCCAGCGTGTAACCCCGTGCGTGCCCGTTGCCCGCGGATTTAAGTAGCACAGTCGTTCTCATGCACGCCACAGAACATTGACATGCTGCGAGACTACGACGACCCGCGTTAAAATTCAGTGGGGTGTTCGCCCCATTTCGGCCGCCATGAACACCTCAACCTGTTCGGGGATCCTTTCCAATCCACGGGCGTCGTCCGGGAGACAGAATGATATCCGACGAATGCAACCTGCCTTTCCTTCCCTTGCGATTCATCGCGGACCACCTCAACCACGGTCAAGCCATTACGGAACCATCGCACGTCAAAAGTCGTGCAACTGATACTCTCCGGCCCTCCGTGCGGCAAGTGAATTTCGGAGTCGTTGTCCGCTCACCAAACCGATACGTGTTGCTTTGGCGCCATTCATTATGGCATGCGCTGTTCAAGGTTGCTCGCCGCTGCTTCAAACGATTCGAAGCGGAACCTGAAGCCGGAGGTCAGCAGCCGGCGCGGCGTCACTCGGCGGCTCTTGATGATTAACTCCGTCTCGGTCCGAAGGAAAAATGCGCCCACCTCCAGCATCCATCGCGCCGCGGGCAATCCGAACGTCGCGCCGCAGAGCCGCCGCATCATGCGCATCATTTCGGTGTTCGTAATGGGATTGGGAGCGGCGAGGTTCACCGGCCCGCTCAAATCGTTCCGCGCGATAAGCCATTCGATGCCGCGGCAAAAGTCCTGCTCGTGAATCCATGAAACAAACTGCTTCCCGTTCCCCATCCTGCCGCCCAGACCCAGCCGCGCCAGGCGACGCAGCACCGGAAAGACGCTGTTCCTGCCGGCCCCCAAAACCATCGCGATTCGCAAAGCGACTTTGCGCGTGGCGGGTGTGCGCGCATCCTGCAGCGCCTGTTCCCAGGCGCGCGCAACCTCGACGGAAAAGGCGTCCTTTGCCTCCGGTGTTGCCCCGATTTCCCCGGTCGCTTCGTCCATCGCCCGGTCGAATGAATGTTTGTAAATCGTGGCGGTGCTGGCATTGAGCCACACGCGCGGCGGTTGCGCGCATTTCGCAATCGCTTCGCCAAGGACGCGTGTTGGATGGATGCGCGATTCCAGGATCAGGCGGCGGTTGCGCGCGTGGTAGCGGCAATTCACGGAGACGCCCGCCAGATTGATGAGCGCGGCGGCGCCGTCCAGTTCGCGCGCCCAGTCGTCGGGCGTCGCACCGTCCCACTCGATTTCTCGAACCTCATTTCCAGTGTGCTTTGGCGCCCGCGTAAGAACCACCACATCCCAGCCCAGGTCTGCGAAATGGCGCGACAGCAACCGGCCGAGAAAACCAGTGCCGCCGGCGAGGATGAGGCGTGGCGCCTTCATGGCATCTCAAAGAAGGCGCGTGGCCCGTGACGATTGCGCCGTCGGGGGCGCGGCGATTCCCGGAAGCGGCCCAACGCCCGCCACTGGTGTTCGATGCCGCGCATGAGCAAACCGGAATCGAACTCGACCGACCCGGGCGCGAACCGGCGAGGATCATTGAAGAAGGAGGATTCGACCCGCTCGACATCCAGCGCGCGCATCTTCCAGTTCTCCGTGCGAAGCTCGACGCCTTCAAGCGCGCAGTTATTTGACGGTGACCAGCCGCAGCCGCCATTGCGGAAAAACGCGCTCGCCTCATCCAGGGATCCAAACACGGAACCCGGCGGCCAGCCGTCCGCCAGCCGCGCCACGATGCTCGCGCGCGTTTCTTGGTCCCGGCTGCGCAACGTTACCTCGAACTGCGCGCCCCTTTGATCGCAACGAAATGCCGCCGCGTGATGCACGCCAGGGAACAACCGTCCACCCACGATGCGGTTGATGAGTGAGTTCGTATCGCGCCGCGGAATGAAAACACCCTCGCGCGCCCGTCCGTTCTCTGTCCATTCCACGGCGATGCGGTGTGCGGCGTTCTCCGACGCCATGCCGCAACCCCGCGGCAGCCAGGCTGGCCGCATCTGTTCCAGGCGAATGAGACAGATGCCCGCCATGGCCCAACCTTTGATGAGCCTTGGCCGGAACGGAGGCGGAAGCCATGGGGCGACGGAATCCGGCTGCACGCGAAAGTTGAGGAGAATACGTCGCGCCATGACGGCGTGGACGGCTGGGAACAAGGCGTTCATGGCGCACCTCCCGCCAAGGCCCCCCATCCGTAGATCAACGGCAATAGCGCGAACACGACGTTGGTCGCGTGGTAGCCGACTGTTATTTTGGGAATTTCCGTATTCACAGAAATTATGGCGCAAAAATTTTTCACCCGCCCAGCCCCAATACCTTCAAC
>DATEKZ010000272.1:0-5738 GCA_035277185.1 Verrucomicrobiia bacterium | reverse complement strand
ATCAATGACATGAGTGGGAATGCTTTCAAGGATGATGCGCATCCCCATTTTGAATAGCCAATGTATTTACTTTGTACATTCAAAAATGAAATTATTTTCATCGAACCTCTTAATTCAATGGCAGTGCCCCCGGGGAGAGGGAGAATCGTCCCCCGCGTTCTGAGTTCACCGGACGCGCATCCGAAACGAAGTCCGCCAGCCGGCGATAGCCAACCGAAACGGAGTTTGGAACCGGTGATGGGAGGTCAGATGTCCCAGGGTCTGCGAAGGCGATTCCCTCTCCATGGGGGAGAGGGCAGGGTGGGGCGGCCAAAAAACCATTCTGTGTTTCGCTCTGAAATCTGTGTCTTGTGAGGTTTTGCGAAGTCGAGGCTCGACGCCATCGCATGCTCCCGGTAAAAGTCCGGCGATCTATGGCGACCCAGAACACCAAACCGCTGGTCGGCATCCTCATGGGCAGCAAGTCCGATTGGGAAGTGATGCAGCACGCGGCCATGCAATTGAAGGACCTGAACGTGCCCTGGGAGGCGCAGGCAATCTCGGCGCATCGCGCGCCCGATGCGTTGTTCGAGTATCTTTCGACAGCCATCGAGCGAGGGTTGGAAGTGATCATCGCGGCGGCCGGTGGCGCCGCGCACCTGCCAGGCGTGTGCGCGGCCAAGACCAGTCTGCCCGTTCTGGGTGTGCCGATGGAATCGGCGTCGCTCAAGGGACTCGATTCGCTGCTTTCAATTGTGCAGATGCCGGGCGGAGTGCCGGTCGGGACGCTGGCGATCGGCAAGCCGGGCGCCATCAACGCGGCCTTGTTGGCGGTGTCGATCCTGGGAGTGAAGTATCCGGAGCATCGCAAAGCCTACGAGGATTTCCGCAGGAAACAGACGGCAAAGGTCCTGACCGATCGACATCTGAAACTGCCGGAAAAGCCGGCGTAATTGCCAGGACTTGCCGGCAATGCGGTCCTTTTCACCGTGGGACGGCATCTGGCATTTGTAAGTCCTCGAGTGGATGCTTAATCGACCAGGAGTTCTCCGACCATAGAGACCTTCGTAGAATGCGGTGTGAATGCGACTGAAAAGACGATATTGTTCGTTATTGCACTGATTCTGGCCTTGGCATTCACCTGGGCGTGCGTGGCTAACTATTTCTGGGGTCGTCCGCCCTTGACGAAGGATCTAATGGCTACCAAAGCTGTCTTAGTGGACGTTGAACGCGGTATGTTAGCGTACCACGACGTTTACGGCCGATTTCCGAGCGGCGCCAACAGTAATGTGATGAAGATCCTCGCAGGGGGCGACATCGAAGGTCAAAACCGGAAACGATTGACGTTTCTGCAGTTTGCCGACAAGAAACGCTACAACGACAAGTTCGAAGTTGTGGATTGGTGGGGGGGAACCCATTGTCTTCAAGAGTTCCGGTGATAGCCATGTGGTCATTTACTGCTTGGCAAAGACCGCGTTGACGATGGACGCAGGCGTGATGACATCCCCTTCGTCGTTTCGATACCCTGAACCAGCTCGATGGGTGCCATCGTTCTCGTCAGCGTTCGGAATTTTTTCTGAACCTTTGTCGTTCGCCGGCGTATTTCGCGTGTTCCGCGCTGTAAATCGTCTTGGATGCGGCTTCGCTCAAGATTCATCTTGCGCGGGTCGGGGTCATTGTTACAGTCGCGCAACAGAGAATCCACCGTTGACGGTGGTTTTTTGTTTTAGAGAAAATCCGTACCCGAACGCAGCGTGAAAATCTTCAGCGGCACGTCCAATCAACCCCTGGCCAGGGCGATTTGCGAGTACATCGGCATCGAACTCGGCAAGTGCGCGGTCGATGCCTTTCCCGATGGCGAGACCTTCGTCAAGATCGAGGAAAACGTCCGTGGCGAAGACACGTTCCTGGTGCAGTCCACCAGCCCGCCGACCAACCATCATCTGATGGAGATGTTCATCATGATGGACGCCTTGCGGCGGGCGAGCGCGTCGCGCATCACGGCCGTCCTGCCGTTCTACGGTTATGCGCGCCAGGATCGCAAGGATCAGCCGCGCGTGCCGATCACCGCCAAGCTCGTCGCCAATCTTCTTGTGGCGGCCGGCGCGAACCGCGTCCTGACCATGGACCTGCACGCGCAGCAGATTCAGGGGTTTTTCGACATCCCCGTGGACCATCTCTATGCCGCACCGGTGATGTATGAGTATTTGAAGAAGAAACAATTGCCCGACCTCGTGGTCGTCAGCCCGGACGTGGGCGGGCTGAAGATGGCGCACGCCTATTCGCAGGTGTTGGAGGGAGGCCTGGCGATCGTTGCCAAACGGCGGAAGAGCGCCACGGAGATTGAATCGATGACCGTCATCGGCGAGATCCGGGGAAAGACCATTCTTCTGGTGGATGATCTGACCGAGACCGCGGGCACGTTGACGACCGCGGCGGCGTTGCTCAAACGCAAGGGCGCCAAGAGCATATTCGCCTGTGTTTCCCATGCGATTTTGAATGATCTGGGCGTTCAAAAACTCAGGAAATCAGTGATTGACGAACTGATCACGACTGATACTGTTCTGCGCCCTTCGATAGACGGGGTGAACATCAAGACGTTGTCGGTGGCGGGATTGTTGGGCGAAGCGATCAAGCGGATCCATAGTAATTCCTCGGTAACTTCGCTGTTTGAATTTAAGGGCGGACGGACCAGTTGACCTGGCCGGCCGAAGTAAAAATTTGAAAGCATGAAATCTGTTGCTCTCACCGCGTATCCGCGGAAGCTTGCCAAGCGCACGGGCGTCAAAAAATTGCGTGCCACTGGTCGCGTCCCCGCCGTCATTTACGGGCGCCTGAACCAGCCCCAAAACCTGGAGATCAACGTCAAGGACATCGAGAATCTGATCCATCATTCCGTTTCCGAAAACGTGCTGGTGGACCTCTCGGTCACTGGCGATCCCAAGCCCAGGCGGCTCGCCCTCGTTCAAGAAGTTCAGCATCACGTGTTGAGCGGCGAGGTTTTGCACGTCGATCTGCACGAGGTCGCCGAGAACGAAAAAGTCACCATCATGGTCCCGGTGGAAACCACCGGCGAAGCCGTCGGCGTCAAGACCGGCGGGGGGGTGCTGGAGCATGTCCTGTTCAAGATCAAGGCGCGGGCGTTGCCCAAGGACCTCCCGGAGTTCATCACCGTGGACGTGAGCCACCTGGAAATCGGCCAGTCGATTCACCTGGGCGAGATCCAACCGCCGCCGGGCGTCGAGATCCTCGGCGACAAGAAAGTTTCCGTCCTTTCCGTCGCGGCGCCGATTACGGAAGCGGAGGAAGCCGCCGCGCTGGAAGCGGCGGGCACTCCGCTCGCTGAACCCGAAGTCCTCAAGGAGAAGAAGGATGAGGAAGGGGCAACCGAAGGCGCCGACAAGGGCGCGGAGAAGGGAGCGCCCAAGGCTGCCGACAAGGGCGCGGCCAAAGCGGCTGACAAAGGCGCGGAAAAAGGCGCTGAGAAGGCGGCCGACAAGGGCGACAAGAAAGCAGAGAAGAAGTAATCGTCCGGAAGGCGGGCGGCTCTGCGCCCGACGTTCCGACGCGCGGCCCCGGTATGGAGAATCTTTATCTCATCGCGGGCCTCGGCAATCCGGGCGCGGGATACACGCGGACGCGGCACAACGTTGGATTCATGGTCGTCGAACGCCTGGCCAGACGGTGGCAAGCCGAGTGGGCGCTGGACGACCGGTTCAGGTCGCGCCTGGCGAACGCGGAGCGAAACGGGCGGCGACTGGCTTTGTGCGAGCCGCAGACGTTCATGAATCTGAGCGGGGAATCCGTCGGCCGGTTGAAAGAGTATTTTCGGGTTCCGCTGACGCACCTGCTGGTGATCGTGGACGACGCGGACCTGCCGCTCGGCGAGATCAGGCTCCGGAAACAGGGCAGCAGCGGCGGCCATCACGGACTGGAGTCCGTCGAGCAGCATCTGGGGACGCGGGTCTATCCGCGATTGCGGATCGGGATCGGGCGGACAGTGAATGGCGTTCGGGAAATCACCGGTCACGTGTTGGGCCGGTTCAGCACGGCGGAGGCCGGGTTGATGGAAAAGATTTTGGACCGCGCGGCCGACCAGGCGGAATGCTGGCTGGACGCCGGGATCGAGAAAGCGATGAGTCAATTTAACGGGGTCGTCGAAAACTCCGGCATAGAAAACAAATGAAACGATACGAAGGGCTGTTCATCCTGAACACCGCGGGCAAAGAAGAGGGCATCAAGGATGTCATCGACAAGATTTCGGCGGAGATCACCTCGGCCGGCGGCAGGGTCGAGACCGTGCAGAAGATGGACAAACGAAGCTTCTCCCGCGTCGCCGACAAAAAGCACAGCTCGGGCTTTTACGTGAACATCATTTTCGAGATCGAACCCGGCGCCGTCGGCCACCTGCACCAGCGGTTCCATTTGAGCGACGACGTTTTCCGGGTGTCGTTTACCGCGATGCCGCCGCCCAAGGAAAAGGAAGCCGCCAAACCGAGGTAAGCCATGGCCAACTACAACAAAGTCATTTTGATCGGCAACTTGACCCGCGACCCGGAGTTGCGCTACACGCCCAAAGGGACCGCTGTGGCGAAAATTGGAGTCGCGGTCAATCGTTCCTGGCGCACCGAGAGCGGCGAGACGAAGGAGGAGGTCACGTTTGTCGATGTGGACGCCTTTGGTCGGCAGGCCGAAACACTCGGACAATACATGAAGAAGGGCCGCCCGATCATGATCGAGGGCCGTCTGAAGTATGATACCTGGGAGGACAAACAGACCAACCAGAAGCGCAGCAAGCTCGGTGTGGTGATGGAATCGTTTCAATTCCTCGACTACGGCGGCCGCGGTTCAGACGAGGGCGGATCCGCGCCGGCTCCGGCTCGCGGCAAAGCGGCCCCCGCTCAACCGACCCCGGCCGACCCCGCCGAGGAACCTCCGTCGGACGACGTTCCGTTCTGAGGCGCGCACCCTAACCGGCTTCAACCTCAATTTTACAATCCTCGTATGGCAAAAACTGAAGTCATTCTGACACACAACATCGTCGGCCTCGGCGGCGAATCCGACCAGGTGAAAGTCGCCGCCGGTTACGCCCGCAACTATCTTTTTCCGCAGGGTCTTGCGATTCCTCTGACGGCCGCGAACAAGCGCCGCCTCGAAGCGCTTCGCCAGCGGCGGGCCGAGCGCGAGGCGCACGAGTTCAACACCATGAGCGAACTGGCCAAGAGCCTCTCGAAGATGGTGTTGACCCTCACCGCCAAAACCGGCGAAGACGGCAAAATGTTCGGTTCAATCACGACGGGCGTCATTGCCGACGAACTGAAGCACCAGTTCGAGGTGGTCCTCGACAAGAAAAAGATTTACCTCGATCATCCGCTCAAGACCCTGGGTGAACACGAGGTCGAGCTGCGTCTGCACTCCGAGGTGACCACAACGCTGAAGGTGCGGATCAACAGTGACAAGCCGCAGCCTCAGGTCATCGAGGCGCCGGCCGGGAAGGAAGGGAGAACGAGGGAGGTCAAGCCAAAGGAAGGCGAGGCTGCCGGCGCGGAAACCAGAAAGGCCCGTCCGATTCGCAAGCCGCGCGTCGAAAAGAAAGACAAGCCCCAGTAAACCGAGGGGAGCGAGGATCGGACGCGTCATCGTCCGAAGCATGCTCATTCTGCTGGCGCTCGGTGCGACGGGTTTGTTTGCTTTGCGGGCAGGATGAAAATGCAGGAGTGCCGGTCTTGCAGAGGGTTCCGGCAAAGGAATTGGGGCAA
>DATEKZ010000271.1:0-2768 GCA_035277185.1 Verrucomicrobiia bacterium | reverse complement strand
GGCGAGGACGTTGCCACCATCACGATGCGCATGGGGCAGGGAACCACGGTGACCGTCAACATGGCTTACGCGGGGAACTACCTCGAACGGGACGCCTTTCCTCAGACATTCTTTTTCATCGAAGGCGAAAAGGGCTCGCTTGAACTCGCGCCTGACTATCGGATTCACGTCACGACGGAAAAAGGCACGCGCGCGGAACGCCATCCGCCTCCCCATTACGACTGGGCTAATCCGGCTTACGACGTGGTGCACGCAAGCATCGTTCCGTGCAACGCCGATCTGCTTCGAGCCTTGCAGGGCCGGGGAAGTGCCGAAACGACCGCCGAAGACAACTTAAAGACGGTTCGCCTCGTGTTTGCCGCCTACGATTCGGCCCGAACCGACCGCGTAGTTAAGCTTCGCGCATGACGCCCAGTGGAGCGCGGGATTCCAATCCCTCGAGCGGACCTTCAGCGGCAACTTGCGGGATTGGAATCCCGCGCTCCGGGCAACTCAGAGATACTTCGCCAGAATGGGCTTGAGGGCGGTTTTTGTTTTCGGCGGCCAGAGTTTCTTGTCCGTCAGGATCGCATTCTTCAAGGCCTCATGACACGGCCAGTTGGCTTCAATCGGAATCCTGGGCAGGACGTCGGTGACGATTTCCTTGGCCTGCGCCGCATTCCTTTGCAGGTTGGCAATCACCATTTCGACGGTCACATGGGCCTCGTCCACCTTCCAGCAGTCGTAATCGGTCACCATCGCCATCGTGGCGTAGGCGATTTCGGCTTCGCGCGCGCACTTGGCCTCGCCCAGATTGGTCATGCCGATCACGTCGTAGCCCTGGTTGTGATTGGTCATCGACTCCGAGCGCGTGCTGAACGCCGGTCCTTCCATGTTCACGTAGGTGCCGCCGTCGTGGACCCGCGCGCCGACTGCGCGGCAGGTTTGCAGCAGCAACTGGCGGAGTTCTTCGCAGATCGGATCCGCGAATGCGATATGCACGACGATGCCCTTGCCGAAGAATGTGTGTTCGAGTGATTTTTTGGTGCGATCGAGGAACTGGTTCGGCAGCACGATGTCGCACGGTTGATAGCGCGCCTGCAGCGAACCGACGGCGCTGACGCTGACGATCCAGGCGACGCCCAGCTTCTTCATCGCCCAGAGGTTGGCGCGATGGTTCAGTTCGCTTGGCAGGATGCGATGACCGCGCGCGTGTCGCGGCAGGAAGACCACGTCGCGACCGGCCAATCGTCCGGTCAACAGACTGTCGGAAGGCGGGCCGAAGGGGGTTTTAACCTTGACCCATTTTTGTTTCGTGAACCCCTCGATATGATACAACCCGCTGCCGCCGATGATTCCAACTTTGGGAGCTTTCATTGACGATTGAGCATGATGCGTCCGCGGTGCTGCGTTTCCCCATAGAGCCTTTCGGTGTTCAAGGCAACCCTGTTTGCCGGCGCCCGATGTTCGGCGCCGTTGTGTTCGGGAAGGGGAACCCGCGCATCGCCATCCTGTTTGGGCGGCAGCGACTGGATGTAAGCGCGCCACAAATCGATCTCGACGTATAACTCGAGAAACACCTGCGGGCGCAACTGAAAGTACCCAGCCATAAGATGGGTCTTGTCGGGACGCTCGTCGAAGGCCGCCCCGAATCTGGAAGAAACAATCATCACCGGCGCCAGCGGGTCGGCGGGAATCCGGTCCCACCAGCCGACTTGCTTGAACCGGCGCAAATACCAGGGCAGCGGCCAGTAGTCGCGGTCCGCCGCCATGACTTTGATCAGCATCCGGCTGGCTTGCGGATGGACCCGCGCGATGGCTTCCACTTTTTCGACCAGATTACGGATGTCCGGCGACGTCTGCGCGTAAACATACGGGTTTTTGCGGTCGGCGGCGTAAACGTAGCTGGCGCGCCAGGCCTGCCCGCCGAGGTGAGCGGTCGCCGCCACGAGCGCAGCCGCGGTCGCGACTTTCGGCAACCAATGTCTCCAAAAGCGAATTGCGGCCATAGCGCCGACGCCTGCCAGCAGAATCATCCCGTGCAGGAATCCGAGGAAACACCAGGGCGTTTTGTAGGAGATGACGGTGTAAATGAGCGTCAGCAGGACGGTGTAAAACCCGATCACGCGAACGAGAACCACACTTGGGGGAGCAGCCGTCCGCCGCCACAATGCCGAGATCAGGCCGATCCCGGCCAGAAGCAGGATCAACCCCTCGCTCCAGATCGGACCATTCCCGGACCGGAAAAAAGCCAGCCGCTGAAGGTAGAAATACCACGGATGATTGTGCGGCGAATTTCCGCCGGCCCGGCTGAGCCAGGGTAAATAGGTCCGGACGGAATCAAGCGGCCCGCTGGCGTTGGTGAAGAACGAGGAGAAGAAAATGACTGAAACCAGCACCGCCACGGCGGGCGCCGCCACGACATGCTTCACGTTCACGCCCTGTTTGATACGGATCTCCACTTTGCGGCCATCGAAGCAACGGCCCCACGCGAAGGTGCAAACGAGCGCGCCCGCCAACGCGGCCGCGGCGAGCACGAACGTCTCCTTGGTAGCGTGCATCAAACCCAGGCTGGCGCCCGCCAGCAGACACCAGCGGATTCTTCGAGTGCTCCAATACCGCCAGCCGGTGGCGACCAGTAGTCCGGTGAAAAACACCAGCAACATCTCGTGGATGAAATATCGGCTGTAGAAGACCATCGCGGAAGAAATAGCCGTCAGCACTCCGGCGCAAAGCGCTTCGGATTTCCCCAGTCCGTCTGCCAGGAGAGGAAGCAGAAGGATCAGGCC
>DATEKZ010000270.1:0-3561 GCA_035277185.1 Verrucomicrobiia bacterium | reverse complement strand
GGAGGTTTATCGGGACTGGAGTTTGCGATTGAACGCGCGATTTCACTACGTGTCGGCGAGTCCATGGCAGCTTTATCTGCCGCTGGCGGAATTTGTCCGGACCAACGGTTTTCCCGAAGGCACGTTTCACTTGAAGCCGTTTCGCGTGAAGGACGAGAGTTTCTTTGATCTGTTCAAATCGCCGGAGCATTACAAACCTGGCGTCATCGAGCCGTTGTTGAAACGCTTCCCCGGGAGACGGTTTGTCCTGGTGGGCGATTCCGGCGAGCGGGATCCGGAGATCTACGGTGCCCTCGCGCGCCGTTTTCCGGACCAGGTGAAGCGGGTGCTGATCCGCGACGTGACCGGCGAGGGCCCCGATGCGGCGCGTTACCAGAAGGCGTTTCGGGACGTGCCGCGGGAGCGATGGGTGATTTTTGAGAAGCCGGACAAAGTCAAGGATTCCGTCCGACTGGAGGACTGACGATCAGCCGAGGTTCAGGCGACCGACAGGCCGGCGATTGGTGGATGGGTCGGCGTCCGCTGAGCCCGACCATTGACCGAGACGAAGTCTCTGCTTTAAGCCCTCGAAAAATGAGGTCGTCTTGGTCTCGGAGACGATTCCGAGCAGGCTGTAAATTCGCTGCCAGTAGAAGGGGTGGTTGCGTTCGATCTTCAGCAGTTCGAGGACGAAATTGTCCATCTCGCGTCGCCGCTGTTGCATTGCCTCGATGTAAGCGCCCGCTTCCATCGGCATGTCGTCGAAGCTGTCGATGAACATGGCGGCGTTGATCAGAGGCTTCCACAGGTCATCGTTGGATTCGGCGTGGATAAAGAAGAGCTGGGCAATCTCCAGCTTCAGGGCGGTGATAACGACTTCCTTGGGCGCCGGCAATTGATGCGGGCTGCGGCGGCCTCCTCGTTTTTCTTCATTCTCGACGATTTCCTGGTATTCGAGGCTGATGCGGCTGGCTTGATCGACGGTCATACGACGTTGGATGCGTTGGAATCGGGCGCAGTTTTGTCGTGTCAGCCTGTCCAAAACCGAACGACCAAAAATGGGAGCGCGTTTCTGTTAACAATGTCTATTTTTGATACTCAAACGACTGCTTTTTCTGTTCTCTGGATCACAAGCAAGGCATCTGCCAGCGGCCCCGCGGCGGCAAAAAAATGTTGAAAAAGAACGGACGCATCGAGCCTCCTCGACCCGTGCGTCCAGGACGAACTCGGGCGCCCGTTGCTTCTCCGTTCAAGTAAGGTGAACCAGGCTGGTTGGACACTCTTTCCACGCTGGGCTATTTTGACGCACGTTTTATGGTTTCTTTGCTTCAATCGAAGGAACGGTCTCCCCGAACAGATCTGTCGGCGCCCGGCATCCGGTACACGGGGGAGGTGGTTTACATCTACGCGTTCGATGTGGCGTACGAAATGAACCGCCTCCCGGTCCGCGAAATCCTGGGACAGCCAGTGGCGCAGTTTTCGGTCGATGCCAGCAAGCGCAGTCCGAAACAGCTTTTCTTTTACCGGCCGCAAATGGTCCGACTGGCGCCTTTGGAACGCATCGGACCGAAGGGTCCCGTGCGGGTTGAGCGTGCCGTCAAGGTGCTTCCCATGGGAGCCATTAGCATTACGATTCGCGTCCCGTTCGAGGTTTCAGACATCAAGGACCTCGTCGAATATCACGATCTGCAATTCAGTAATGGGGCCTTGAACGATGAGGTCCGACGGCTGGCGGAGGAAGTGAGGCGCGAACTGGCGCCTTGTTGCACGCGCCCGGTGCTTCAGCTCGCCGAGGAGGAAGCCTACACGGTTTTTTGCGTCAGTTCGCCGGAGCCGTCGAAGGATGCGCCGCCGTTCAAGGCTGAGGATTGGCTCAGGATGAACCGCCGCGAAGTCGCCTCGCTCCTGACCCAGGAGCCGGACATCGATCATCTGTCGCGGCAGGAGGCCGACGAATCGACGGATCGTTACCTGAGCTATTATGAGCATGACCTCGTCGTGATCGACTGGGACGCCGCGCTGGTCATCGACGAACCGCAGAATTTCGACGAGACACTTCACGTAATGGAATTGGCGAATCTCCAACTGGCCGAGCTGGAGGCCTACGACCGTCTGCTGGACGACGCTTTGGATCGCTCCTATCGCGATCTTCGTCGGCGTTCGCTTCGCCGTCGCGGCGGCGTGCTGGACGAGTTGCGGGAAATCCGGGTGGACCTCGCGCGGTTCAGCGACGAACTTTCCAACATCACCAAATTCTTTGGCGACTGGCACCTGGCGCGCATTTATGAGAACATCTCCGCCCGATTCCATCTGGGAGACTGGCACCGGACGATCGATGAGAAGCTCAAAACGCTGGACAACCTTTACCAGCTTCTGCAGCACGACCAGACCAACCGCTGGATGCTGATCCTGGAAGGCACCATCGTCCTGCTGTTTATCATCGACCTGGTCATCCTCTTCATCGGACTCGGCCACTGATGCGTCGCTTCCCGGGAGTTTGGACCGCCTCACTCCGCTATCGCTTTCCGTGGCTGCCCCGGGCATATTCGGCCTTAGGTCCAGCCCATGAAGCTCCTGGAAAAAGGTCTGCGAGCCGCCGTCGGCGCGTTGCTCCGCGTTCTGCTCGGCATTTATTTCCGGCGCATCGAAACCTTTCATCCGGAGCGCGTGCCTCTGGAGGGTCCGCTCCTCTTTACCTCAAACCATCCCGGATCAGTCACCGACGCGTTCATTATCGGCACGTCCGTTCCGCGCCATGTGCATTTCGTGGCCACGGTTCAGCTCTTCAGGCTCAAGCCCCTGGCGTGGCTCCTGAAGCAGTGCGGCATCATTCCGATCAATCGCGTGAAGGATGATCCCCGCGCCATGCGATCGGTGATGGAAACGTTTGAGGCGTGTTTCAAAGTTCTTGAACCCGGCGGAGCCGTCGGCATTTTTCCAGAGGGCATCACCTACGACGATTCGCAACTCAAGACGGTGAAGACCGGTGCCGCGCGGATGGCGCTGGAACTGGAGCATCGTCACGCCGGCAGGCTCGGATTAAGGATCGTTCCGGTCGGCTTGACTTACTCGGCCAAGGAAAGTTATCGCAGCGAGGTGCTCGCGCATTTTGGCGAGCCGATTCGCGTGGCCGGGTTTATCGGCGGCTATGGCGAGAGGCGCAAGGAGGCGATCAATGAGTTGAATGCGGAGATCGAGCGGCGCATCCGGTCCTTGATCCTCCATTTGCCGAAACTGCAGGAGGCGCGCGTCGTCGAGGCCGTCAAGCGACTTTATCTGGACCGGCTGAAACTCGGAAACGAGATCATCAAAGAACCGGTGTCGCCGCAGGCTGAGGAACTCGTGCTGACACAGGCCATCAACGACGCCGTCGGTGACGTGAACCGGAATCAGCCGGAACGCTTTCTGGCCTTCGTCCGCAATCTCAACCATTACGAGCGATGGCTCCGGCGGCTCAGGCTCTCGGACGACACCGTCCGGCGTTTCACTGTCCCTGGAGGTCTGGCGCCGTCGAGTGCGGTGTGGACGCTGGTTGCGGTGATCGGGTTTCCCGTTGCCTTGTACGGCGGGTTGCATCGACTG
>DATEKZ010000269.1:0-12654 GCA_035277185.1 Verrucomicrobiia bacterium | reverse complement strand
CGGAGTTCGTCTCCGTGCCGACTGCCGGCCGGCCGTCAACGATGCCAGGCGGCGTCCCGCCACAGCCCGGTTCGCCTTCCGATGCCATCAGCACGATTATCCCGTACAGAAATGCCGCGGCGCTGACCGCCTATTATCTCGCGGTTTTTTCGGTCATTCCCTGCTTGGGCGCCCTTCTGGGCATCGCGGCGCTCGTGCTTGGATTGCGCGGGCTAAAGTTCGCGAAGCAATATCCAGGCGCCAAAGGGACCGTTCACGCCTGGATCGGCGTCGTGGTCGGCGGCTTTTTTGGCGTGGGTTACACGGTCCTGATTGTTTGGGTCCTGGTTGAGGCCGCCTCGAGAAGATGAACTGAAAGTCAACGCATCAACACATGTATAGAATCATCGGCGCAGACCAAAAGGAATACGGGCCGGTTTCCACCGACGAACTCCGCCAATGGATCGCGCAGGGGCGCGCCAACGGGCAGACGCTGGTCCGATTGGACGACACACCCTGGCGGCCGTTGGCCACGTTTCCGGAGTTTGCGGCGGACCTGTCCGGACAGCCTGGTCTGCCGCCCGACTCGCCAACTCTGCCGCCGGCGATAAATTCATTGCGGCAGTCGGGCGGCGCCACTCCGAAGACCAATGCGATGGCTCTCACCGGGTTGATCCTGGGAATCGTCTCCGTAACGTTCGGACTTTGCTGTTGCTATGGGATTCCGTTCAACGTCCTGGGCATCGTTTTCTCGCTGATCGGACTGGCGCAGATCAGAAAGAATCCGGAATTGGAAACGGGAAAAGGCCTGGCAATCGCAGGCCTGGTCCTTTCAAGCCTCAGCATCGTTCTGGTGGGAATGTTGATCGCGATTGGCGTTGCCGGGAGTGCCTGGGAGATCTTCGATGAAATCCGGAAAGGCGGCCAATAGGCCGTCACTGGCGGGTTTATGGCGCGGACGAAATCGATCGTGATCCTGGTTATCCTGGCCGTGCTCGGGGCAGGCGTCGCGATCTTGTTCGCACTCGACCCCGCGCGCCACGGTTTCTATCCGCGCTGCGTCTTTCACAGTGTGACCGGCCTGCATTGTCCCGGTTGCGGCGCGTTGCGGGGCGCACATCTTCTGCTGCACGGGCATCTCACCGAGGCGCTGCGCATGAACGCGCTGGTCTTCCTCTTCCTCCCGGTCGCGTCGATTTTCCTCTTCTTGAAGCGACGCGCCGCGGCGGGCACGGATGTCAGCCGGTTCGTCGTCAAGCCGGCCTGGCTCTGGTCCGCCCTGGCGGTTGCCTTTTTGTTCTGGATCCTGCGCAACCTGCCCTTCTATCCCTTCACTCTGCTGGCGCCGTCAGCCTGAGATCGGCTGTTTTCGTCGTTGCGTCTCTGCGCCGGCGCAGTTCAATAACGGCATGGCCAAATTGACCGCCACTCAAATCAAAGCAGCCCTCCGTTTCCTGCCGAACTGGAGGAAAAAAGGTTCGGTCATCTCACGCACCTACGAGTTCAAGGATTTTGGCGCCGCGATGAAATTCGTCAACGCCGTCGCCGCCCTCGCGGACCGCGCCTGGCACCATCCCGACATCGACATCCGCTGGAACAAAGTCACGCTCGGACTGACCACGCACGACCAGGGCGGATTAACCGAAAAGGACTTTGCCCTGGCCAGACAGTTCGACGCTGCCGCCGAGTAGCCGTGGACACAACCGCGGTTAAGAACGTCTTCAAGCAGAAGTTCGGCTACACACCCGCGAACGTCGCCGCGGTGCCGGGCCGCCTGGAAGTGCTCGGCAATCATACCGACTATAACGAGGGTCTGGTCCTGTCGGTGGCCACTGACCGATACGCCTTCATCGCGTCGGCCCCGCGGACCGACGGCAAGGTCGAGCTGGTCTCATCCGCCTTTCCGCAAGGCGATTCCTTCTGGATCAGCGAATTGATTCACAACCCTGCGGCGCCATGGGCCGACTATGTCAAAGGGGTCCTCGTCCAGTTGCGCAAGCGCGGCGTCCACTTCAGCGGGTTCAACGCCGCGGTTCACAGCACGATTCCGACGGGTGTGGGCATGAGCAGTTCGGCCGCGCTCGAGATCGCCGCGGCGCTCGCGGTCCGCCAGTTGTATCCCTATTCGCTCACCGAGTTGGGCGCCGCTCTGCCGCCGCGGCGCGACAACCGGGGACGCCTGCCTCCCCTGGCGGCGAAGGAGAAAATGTTCCTCGCCAAACTGTGTCAGGCGGCGGAAATCGAATTCGTCGGCGTCAACTGCGGTCTGCTCGACCAGATCTCGTGCCTGTTCGGCAAGGCCTATCACGTGATGAACATCGACTGCCGTTTTCAAACCGTGGATCTCGCGCCGATGATCGGCGAGGCCCTGGTGGTCTGCGATTCCGGCGTACGGCATGAGCTGGTCGCGGGGGAATACAACGCGCTTCGCGAGCACTGCGAGCTGGCGGCGCGCGCCTTGAAAGCGAAGTCGCTCCGTTCGGTGGAGTTGTCGGACCTGAAAGCCAGCCGGGGAAACCTGAATCATCGGGAATACGAATGCGCCTATCACGTGATCGGCGAGATTCAACGGGTGATGTTTGCCGAGCGGGCGCTGCGGGATGACGACCATCGCCAGTTTGGACAGTATTTGTTTCAAAGCCATGAAAGCTCGCGCGATTTTCTCAGGAACAGCACACCCGAACTCGACCTGCTCGTGGAACTGGCGCGCACCCATCCCGCCTGCCTCGGCGCGCGGCTGACCGGTGGCGGATTCGGCGGAGCCACGGTCAACCTGGTCGCCTACCATCAGGTGGAGGACTTCAGGAACGTTCTCGCCGCGCGCTATGAACAACGCACGGGCAGGACGCTGAAGCCGATGGTTTGCCAGATCGTGGACGGAGCGGGGTAGAAAGCTCCAAACAGCAAAGCCCAAACTCAGACAAGCTCAAGGTTCCAATACGCAACGCGTGGCGCGTCAGTGCCTGCGGGCAAACCGAACGGGGCGCGACCTTGCAGGTCCGCAGAAAGCTTCACTGCCCGAGCCGAAGTTGACTCACAGAAGGCAACGAAGAGCACGAAGCTGGAGCAGGTTGGCGAATGCGGGATCGCGCTATTCGTTCGGACGCTGGATGTGGAGTTTGTTTGGCTCTTTGTTTCCTTCGTTTGCTTCTGTGAAATCTATTCATGGCGGTTGAATCTACGATGCGGACGGCGTAATGTGAGCTGGATTCAAACCCCCGAAAACTTATGAAACGAATCGTCGTATGAAGAATCCATTCTGTCTGATAAGAGTGCATTCTGAACGAGCTGTTCGCTTAGCCGTATTTTGCTCAGTCGTTGCTGCGATCACAACGCCAATCGGAGTTTACTTGATGGCCTTGAACCATGCGAGTGCTGGCGTGCAGGGCAAAGAACTTCCAATTCTTGTCACAGGTGTAATTTGCGCACCATTCACGTTTATTGTGGTTGGTTACTTGGTTGTTGGAATCGCGCGGATTGTTGAAGCCTTTCGGAAGAAAGATTCAAAGTAGCCCACTACCGCGGATTGACATGGTTTTTCTGGCCGAGAAAATTGAAGACCACTCGCGACGTCAAGACTCTCCAAGATGCTGGCAAGCACGGCCGAACTAGCCCGAACTCGCCGGCGCCGCTTCGGGGGTGAGGACGTGTTGGACGCCTTCGCACGCGGCATCGACTTTGAGCGTTTCGCCGTGGAACTCCACCAGTTGCCGGGCCCACGATTCCATCTTCGCGATCTGGGCGTCGGTGTGGTCGGGATCGTGATGGAAGAGGAACAGGTTTTTGACCTTCGCGAACATGGCCAGCGCCACGACGTCATCGACACAACCGTGTCCCCAGCCGACGTGCGTCTGGTATTCCGCGTCGTCGTATTGCGAGTCGATGATCAGCGCGTCGGCGTCCTTGATGAACTCGATGATCTTCTGATCCTGGTTCGAGGCGTACTTGAGGGTTTCGATGCGTTCGGTGTCGCGGCCGGTGGTGGTGGCGGGCGCGGAGCGCATGCGCTGGAAGGGTTCGTGGTCGGGCATGTACACGACGGAGCCGCCGCTGGTGAACAGGCGATAGCCCACGCACACGCCGGGATGATTCAGGAAGGCGGACCGGACCTTCACGTTGCCAATCGAGAATTCGAGCTCCTTCAACTCCTTCACGTCGATATGGCCGGGCATCTGGCGCAGACCGATCGGGAAGTAGGGGCTCTCCATCTGGTTGGTCAGTGTGGAGAGCAACTCCTTGCGCGCGCCTTCGTACCCGAGGATGCGCAGCTTGTTCAGCGGGTTGTACGCCGGGATGAAAAACGGAAACCCCTGGATGTGATCCCAGTGGGTGTGGGAGATCAGGATCGTGATGGCGATCGGCTGGTTCTTGAATTCCTTCGCGAGCGCGAGGCCCAGTCCGCGGATGCCGCTCCCCGCGTCCAGAACAATGATCTCGCCGTCGGCGCGCACCTCGATACAGGAGGTGTTGCCGCCGAATCGAACGGTGGACGGACCCGGCGTGGGAATCGAGCCGCGCACGCCCCAGAACTTCACGTAGGGCGGCTGGTCGGCCACCAGTGCGGAGGGCGTCGGCGGCGGCATGGGCGGCCGGCGGGTGGTGGCGGAAGGCTGCAAGAAGCCGGTGCTTTGCAGCAACCTCAACAGTTCCGTCTGGCCGAAGGGTTTGACCAGGCAACCGTCGGCACCGGACTCGATGGCGTTTTGCTTGTCGGTCGCATAGCCGCTGCCGGTGGTGGCGATGATCAAGGGCTGCCTGATCCGATCGCGCTGAGAACGAATCGTGCGACAAACCTGAAAGCCGTTGAAACGAGGAACCAGCAGATCACAGATGATCGCGTCGGGCTGCTGTTTCAGTGCCACCGCGACCCCGCCTTCGCCGTCCGAGGCTTCCAACACCTGATAACCCGCTCCGAGCAGCCACCGGCGCGCCGTCTTCCGGAAAGCGGCGTCATTATCGATCAACAACACGGTTCGCATGCCAGACACGCCGTAATGTTTCATTTTGGCCGAAAAAGGACAAGTCCTTTGCCGTCATATCGGCATTGAGTTCGCCGGAAGAAATGGCTAGTTTCACCCATGCTTTGGATGGGAAGAATGCTGCTGTTGCTGGCCCTGATGGCGCCCGCTGCCGGAATGGCGGCCTCGGCGAGAATCGTCAAGGTCCTCCCCCATCTTCTCGACCTCAAGGGCCGGCATACGCTCTCACCCAGCCTTTACGAGCGCGACGCCTATCAGGCGCTCCTGCGCGGGAATCCGGACAAATGTTCGGCCCTGCGGTTTGACGTGAAATGGAAGGCGCAATTCGTCTCTTCCTCCGCGCTGAAACTCCGTATCGAAATCCGCGGTAGCAAGGAGGTCAAACCGTTCGTGCTGGAACAGCCGATCGAACCCAAGCCGTGGTACAATCGCTGGACCTATCTCAATCTGGACGTCGAATCCTACAAGAAGGCGGGTGAGATCATTGCCTGGCGCGCCACCTTATGGGACGGCGACAAACTCCTGACGGAACAAAAGTCGTTCTTGTGGTAGCGGCGCCGCTTCCGGCCGACGCGGTCATTAACTTTCAAACCGGTGGTGTTTCCACTTTTTCCGCACGCCGCTGCTTTTGCAGGCGGGCGATCCACAGATCAAGCGGGCCGAACACCAGCAGGCAGATCACGGCGAACCACACGACCCTGGTCAACGGATTGGCGCCCAGGCTCGCGTCCGGGCCGGTGGACCCAAACATCCCCGGCATCTTGACGGCCAGCCGCTCCATGGAAGCCAGGTGCTGATGCTGGTAGAAGAGGCCCAGGCCAACCAGCAATAGACCCATCAGCAGCGACTTCCCGAGCGCCTGCCCATACCTTCCCTGCGCCGCAAACCGTTCGGTCACCATCGCCGAAAGTGGAAACAACGCCGCGAGAAAACCAAACGCGACGCTGAAACTGCCCGCGGCAGCAGCAACGTCGGTGGGCGACAGAGTCCCCAGCTTTCTGACATACGCGGGAAACGCCAGTTCGAGCAATGGGACGAACCCGAATCGGCCGATCAGAAAGCCGGTCAATGCTGCGCCGATGGCGCCGATGAACAGATAGGAGCGTTGGTTCATTGTTCGCGGGCTTTGACTGCGTGTCTTTGCACGACGGCCGGACCTTACGGCCCGCGATGCCCGATGACAACCATTCAATCGATCCAGGCCACCCGATAGAACCTCCGGACTGCGCCGCTGTTGCCGGCGTCCACCGCGGAGACATTTTCCCCCGAGGCCGTCATTGGGCCTCCCAGATTCGTCCAGGACGGGTCGCTCAACTGATTCTTGTACTGCAACTGATACGTGCTCCCCGGGATGGCGGTCCACGGTATCGTAACATTGCCGTTGATCGAATCGATCTGCGGCCCGGACAGTTGCGGCGGCGCCAGCAGCCCGAAGAATCGAAGGACATCGGACATGTACTGGTCGCGGACTGCTCCCACGGTGATCGCTTCAAACGGAAAACCGAAGTACACCACCCTGCCACCGCCGCCGCTTCCGTCGTATTGAAGGGCTGCCGCGCCTCCCGATCCGCCAACGTAATCGATCGCTGCCGATGCGCCGGCGCCGACCGTCGTGAGAGCATCCGGAAAATCGACATCGTATGTCGCCACAGTTCCGTCGTCGAAGCGTCCGCCAGCGTTCCCCGCGAAGATGGAGCCGGCGCGGGCCGCGAACTGATACGTGCCGGCATCATCGTTGAGGTTGCCGCCGAGGTCCGCGTGGAGCCGGCTGTTGAGAAAAGCGCGGTCCGGCGCCAGCGGTCCCGTGTCGCGGTCCAGGTCCCAGGCAATCTCCGACCCGGAAACGAAAAGGTTGCCGCCACCGTTCAGGTAGTTCGCCACCAACGTTTGTTCCGCCGCGCTGAACGACTCGTCCGCGGTCGATTCCTCGCCCAGCGCCCAGACCACCGCCGGATACCCGGCCAGCGAAATCGAACCGCTGATGACGGCGTCGTTCGGGCAGGAATCGAAGGCGACGCCGCAACGACTGATCGACTGGCCGTGCCGCACAACGTAGTCGAATGCATTGGCCTGCCGCGGCTTGACGCGGTCGAACGTTCCCGTTCCCCCGTTCGGTCCCCCGATGCCCGGACCGGCGGTCTGGCGCGCGTTCAATGTCCGGTCGAACCGGTCGAACCCATTCACGAACAGAACGCGCGCCCCGCCCGGGTTCGACGCCCGCCGGCACGCCACGGTTTCGGACGGCAATGATTCGCCGCCGGCATTGACCGCCGCCACGCGGAAGAAGATCGCCGTGTCCGCCGAAACGTTCGTTAGAGCAACGGAAGTGGCGCCGCCCCCTGAGACCGACAATGGGTTTCCAAAGCCGTAGCCATCCAGGGACCGATAAATCACATACCCTGTGGGGTTGCCGCCGCCTGCGCCCGGAGCACTCCACGAGATCACGATGGTTCCGTTCGCGCCAGCGACCGCCCGAACCCTGACCGGCGGTTCCGGCAGAAAGTTCAGCGGCACCGCGTCGAACTGGTTCATGTACCGCACGGCGGCCTGGCAACAGGCGCGCGCGACGGCGTTGCGCACTTTGGGATCACGCATCAGCCGCGCATCGTCGGCATGGTCGTGAAACGCGACCTCGATGATGGTCGCGTCCATTTCGCCGCCAATGGCGTCGTTGCGGATTTCGCCGAAGGCAAAATCCGTTCGGGCGTAGGTGATGTTGGCGCCGCGATTGAACCACGCGACCTCCAGCGGCGGAATCGCAAGCGCGGACAAATCGTCGTTCACCTCGGCGCCGGCCAATTGCGCCCAGCGAAACTGGTTCGACGTCGCAGTGCCGGGAAAGAGCGAGTTGTCGTTGTAAAGTCCCAGGGTTCCCCGCCCCCCTCCGGCGTTGGAATGGAAGCTGAGAAAGATACGCTGAAAGAAACTGCCGGCGGCCTCACGATTCATCTCGCGCGCCATGCGCGGCGGAGTGCCGACGTTGTCGCTGCCGTCATCGCTGCCCGTGTCGAAGATGCTGCTCGGCTGACCCTGGCCAAGGCCCGCCTGCACCCAGTAACGCGACGCTTCCTCCTCGCGCGAATAGCCGGAAACCGCGGCGCCCGCGGCAGGAACGATGCCGCCCATGCCGTTGCCGAACCGAATGGCATCGGCGATCACCACCCCGCCAAATGCCGGCGCCGGCTGAACGTTGCTGATAACGACGGAGCCGCTGGGGCCGTTGGCGCCCGCATGGAAATAATAAGTGCCCAGATAAACCCAGCCGTTGCCGACCATGTGGTGCGGGACCCGCACGAGCGATTGCCCGCCCGTGTGATTGATCCGGTAAAGCTGGCTCGTGCGGTCCGGGCCGTGGCGGACCCACGCATAAACGGGATAGAACCCTTCGGCGGGGACAACCGGCGTGTATGTCGCCGCGGCCGTCTCGGTCGCGGTGATCGAGGCGAAACGATATGGCACATCGCCGGGACTTCCGTAGAAAATCGTGGAGGAGCTGTCCGACCAGTTCCCGGCGAACGTGACATCCGGGTCATCATTGTCGAGGACGACTTCGTTGGTTTGAAACCCGATCGGCCGGAACGGAACGACGGTGGCGCCGGCGTTGAAACAATAAAACGCGAACATCGTCATCTGATCGAGATTGCCGTAGTCCTCGATCATCTCGTTCGTCTGGGCCCGCTGTGTGTACCAGACGTTGTTGGCGTTATGCCACGTCCAGCCGTGGCCGGCGCTCATGAAGACGATCCGGCCCGACAATGCGCCTGCGGGCTGTCCCGACGCCGGAGCAATCGGTCCGGCCAGCTGGATTCTTGCCCTTTCGTCATAAACCATCGACGGCCGCGTGCCGTCCGGGAACGTTTCAAAAAACTCCGGGGAGGTGCGGAAGGCGTTGGCGTCGACGTCCTGTTCGGCGTCGGAGTCCGCCCGTCCGGTTTGCGGCGAAAGCACGACGCACGCCAGGAGCAGGCAGTTGAAGGAGAAAAGTCCAGGTGCTTTCAAATACGTCGCCCCCAGATAAACACAAAAGAGCGGTCAAGTCGATGCATGAAACTACGAAGTGGAATCAAGTTCCGTCACATTCGCCGGTTGCCGGCCCGATAATCTGCTTAGAAGTCACGAGCCAACAGCGTAGAGTGGGCGGCATGCAAGATCAGATCCTAAGATTGCTCGGGCGCAAGGACTACGTTCCGTCCAACGTCCCGGAACTTCTCCGACACCTTCGTCTGCCGCCCAATCAGCAGCAGGAACTCCAGCGTGTCCTGCGCGGGCTGGAGCAATCCGGACGAATCGCCCGCACCAAAGGGAATCGTTATATCGCGGCGCGCGAAGCGGATTTGATCCCGGGAAGGATCCAGATCAATCGCCAGGGAAAAGGTTTCCTCCACCCGGATGATCCCGGACTCAAAGAAATCGCGATTCCGGAGAATGCCACTTCCACTGCCTTGCACGAAGACCGCGTTCTCGTGCGGCGCGATGTGAAACCGGCGGGCCTCCGGCTTCAACGTGACGGACAGAATACCGGAACGGTTGTCCGCATCCTCGAACGCAGAAGGACACAGATCGTCGGCACCCTGCAAAAGAGCAGCCGGTTTCTCTTCGTGATCCCGGACGACCCGCGGATCCCCCACGATATCTACGTGCCGCCGCCTCGCGACGTCGGCCGGCCGGCCAACGTCGGCGACAAAGTCGTGGTCGAGTTGCGGGAATGGCAATCACGCCACACGAATCCGGAGGGCGAAATCATCGAAGTGCTCGGGCCTGCGGACGAGGAAGGAGTGGACATGCTTTCGGTGCTGCGCCAGTACGGCCTGCCGCTGCATTTTCCGAAGAATGTTCTGGAGGAGGCCCGATCCTTCGGGACCACAGTTCATTTACGCGAGCTGGCCGGCCGCGCCGATTGCCGAAAGCACCCGGTCGTCACCATCGATCCGGATGATGCGAAGGATTTCGACGACGCCATTTGCCTGGAACGCGTTTCGCGGGATCAATGGAAGCTCTGGGTCCACATCGCCGACGTCTCGCATTACGTCAAACCCGGCGTCGCGCTCGACGACGAGGCGCGCAAACGCGGCAACTCGACCTACCTGGTGGACCGCGTCATCCCCATGCTTCCGGAGGCGTTGAGCAACGAACTTTGCTCGCTCAAACCCGACGTGGATCGCCTGACGAAATGCGTCGAGTTCCTGGTGTCCAACGAAGGGCGGGTGCTGAAAACGCAGTTCTACTCTGCGGTCATTCATTCGCAACGCCGCTTCACCTACAAAGAAGTGTTGGGCATTCTCCAGCGAAAGCCGGCCGGTCCGATCGAGCAAATGCTCCATCACGCCCATGAACTGGCCCAGCGCATCCGGCGGCTCCGTTTCAAAGACGGATCCCTCGACCTCGATTTTCCGGAGACCAAAATCCGGCTGGACGAGCGGGGACGCGTTTCACACATCGAAAAAGTGGAGAACGACGTCTCCCACCAGTTGATTGAAGAATTCATGTTGCTGGCGAACGAGGCGGTGGCAGCCCGGTTAATGAGCCAGCGCCACCCGGCGATTTACCGCATTCACGAAGAGCCGGACGAAAAGCGCCTGCAGGAATATCGCGAAGAGGTTCTGAGCCACAATGTGCCTTGCGGCAACCTGCGCAACCGCGCGGAAGTGCAGAAGCTCCTGCAGAAGCTGGGCAGCCTTGCCATCGGTCAGGCGCTCAAGATCGGCTTCCTCAAATCGCTCATGCGCGCCCGCTATGCGGTGGAGCCGCTCGGCCATTACGGTCTGGCCAAAGCCAGGTACACGCACTTCACGTCGCCCATCCGCCGCTACGCCGACCTCGTGGTGCATCGCGCCCTCTTTCAAAGCCGCCACGGTTCGACGCATTCTCTCAAACAAACCGCCGACCATATCTCCGACACCGAACGCAACTCCGCCGACGCCGAGCGGGACAGCAAGGACCTGAAACTGTTCGCCTTCCTCAGGGCGCAGATCGAGTCCGGGCGGCCGCAGCGTTATCCGGCCCTGGTGACTGATGTGCGCAATTTCGGTTTCTTCGTTGATGTGCCCGGTCTGAGCATGAACGGGCTGGTGCACCTTTCCAGTCTGGTGGACGATTTCTACTTGTTCGATTCGGCGCGCAGCCAGCTCGCGGGGCGCCGGAACAGGCGCGTGATCCGGCTCGGAGACAAAGTGGAAGTGCAGATTGCCACGGTGAACACGTTCAAGAAGCAGGTTGATTTCCGGCTCGCGAAAGATGGCGCAAGTGGTTTGGGTTCGTCGCTGAAGACCCGCGACTCAGGGGGAAAGAAGAGACAAAACTCCGACCTGCGGGGAAAAAGGCGGTTCAATCGCGGGTAACCCGTCGCTCGGAGCTACCGGGCGGGCCCCAGCAATTTCCGGATCGCTCCCGTGAGCACGCCCTCGGCTTCCGGCGCCACGTTGGAGGATCGCGGTTCGGTTTCGTAGCCGCCCTGTTCGTACGCGATGGCGGTTCCGATGTACCAGGGCGCATAATCGCCATAGGCAGCCATGGCGACGAACAAGTCCGGACGCGCCGCTTTGGCGGCCAGTTGATATTCCACGAACAATTCTCCCGGCAGATGGAGGATGCGCGCCCGGCCCAGTCCGAGACACGTGACATCGATCCGGTGCCCGGACTGACAGCGCCGCAGCCAGGCCAGACGCGAAGCGCCGCCGCCGGTCATGAACGGCGCCGCCCGGCCCTTAAGCTGGGCTTCCAGTTCGTCGATGGTCAGATGCTTTGCGGGAGGGAGAGCCACTGACTCGAGGGTCCAACTCACGTTCGTCGCCGCCAGGGGTTCGCGCTTTGTTGATTCCCAGGCGCGGCGCAGGCCATCCGCGAGGCGTTCCGCGAGAGCGAGGCGATTCTCCGGGGCGCCGTCGTTGTATTTGCCCGCGCCCAGATTGCCGCCGGCGCCGTTGAAATGAAGGTGCAACGCAGCGGGCACGGCCAGTTGCCGGAAGAACCGCGCCAGCCCCGGAAAATCCGGATTGGGTATGCCAGTGCGATAATAACTCTGCGGATGCACCGCGTAATAGCTCAGCACGGCCACCGGCCGTTCGCCATTCCAGAGGCTCACGAGTGAAACCATGGGATCAATGATTCCCTCCGGCTCGGCGCGAACCGCGGGATCCGGTGTGGCGGTCCAGCGGACGGCGCGGACCTTGCCGTCCGGTCCAGGGATGCGCCGGTTCGAGGCGACGCGATCCACGCGCGCTTCACCGAGGCCGAGGTGCGTCACCGGTTGAGCGCGCGACAGCGACTCTCTCACGGCAGTCACCAGATTCGAAATGACCTGGCGTTGGAAATCGCCGTCGAACTGGCGAGGCTCCAGGCCGGCTTCTTTCAGGATGCGTTCCGCGGAGAAATCGCAATCGGGCGCGTCGTGCTGGTGCAAGGTATGGACGGCCACGCGACGCGGCGAAGTGCCGGCCGCCCGGCCGAGCGCGTTCCGGAAAGCGTCGTGGCCCTCGTTGGCAATGCCGATCCAATCAACGGCACACAACACAATCGGCTCGCCGGCACCCAGCAGCACGAGACCGCGCGCGCGCAGTCCCAGGTCCCAGTGGTTCGTCACCGGATCATAGGCCATCATGGAACCCACCGGCGGCGTGGCATCGATATCGAACGTGGCGAGGCGCGCGACCGGAGGGGCGTCGGATTCCGCGGTGGTTGGCGGCGCCGCGGCGGCGGC
>DATEKZ010000268.1:0-2585 GCA_035277185.1 Verrucomicrobiia bacterium | reverse complement strand
CCGGCGATGCGGTCATCGGCATCGGGTCGAGCGGCCTCCACACCAATGGTTATTCGCTGGCGCGAGAGATTTTTTTCGAGCAACTGAAGCTCAAGGCCACGAGCCGTGTCCCGGAGTTGAAGAACGCGATTGGCGACGAGTTGCTGAAAGTCCACGTCAGCTACGGTCCGCTCGTGCAGGTGCTCATCAAGCGGTTCAATCCCAAAACCCGGACCCGAGACGCCAGACCCGATGTGCGCGCCTTCGCCCACATCACCGGCGGCGGGTTCATCGACAACATCCCGCGCGTACTGCCGAAAAACTGCGACGTTGTCATTCGCAAATGCTCGTGGGACAGGCTGCCGATCTTCCGCATCATCGAAGCGAAGGGCGGCGTGCCGGAAGACGAATTGTATCAGGTCTTCAACATGGGCATCGGCATGGTGGCCATCGTGGCGACGGACAAGGCTGACGCGGTTTTAAAATTCATTCGCGCGCAGAGGCACACGGCCTGGCTGATCGGAGAGGTCGTAAAGGGAACGGCGAAAACCCGGCTAGTCTAATGCAGACGGGGCAAAGGAATCGGGGCAATGGAATAATTCTGCGCCAAGATTCCCTTGCCCCCATTCCCATGACATACGGCCTCGCACTTGAAAGTCCGCTTTTAACCCCATGAAACTGTTGCTCATCGGCTCGGGCGGACGCGAGCACGCACTGGTTTGGAAATTGGCACAATCGCGGCATGTCACGCAGATGTGGTGCGCGCCGGGTAATGCGGGCATCGCGCAGGAACGGCTGGCCGGGAACCAGGCTCCTGTCGAGTGCATCAACATCGGCGCCGAGGATCTGCCCAAGTTGCTGGCGTTCGCTCAAGACAAGAAACCGGACCTGACGGTGGTCGGACCGGACAATCCACTCGCGTTGGGCATCGTGGATTTGTTTCAGAAGAACGCTCTGCGCATCTGGGGACCGAATCAAAAAGCCGCGCAGTTCGAATCGTCGAAGGTTTTTTCCCAAATCTTCATGGAACGCCACGGAATTCCGACCGCGCGGGCCGGAACGTTCTCGGACGCCGGGGCTGCGAAGGATTTCACGGCGTCGCTCGACGGCCGCTGTGCGGTGAAGGCCGACGGCCTGGCGCTGGGCAAAGGGGTGTTGATTTGCGACAACGTCGCCGAGGCCGGCAAAGCGATTGAAGATATTCTGGTGACCAAAGCGTTTGGCGCGGCCGGCGAGCGGGTCGTCATCCAGGAGTTCCTCGACGGCATCGAGATTTCCTTGCACGCGCTCTGCGACGGTAAGACGGCGAAGCTGTTCCCGACCGCCCAGGACCACAAGCGGGCGTTGGATGGCGATCAGGGATTGAACACGGGCGGTATGGGGACTTATTCGCCGGCCCCGTTTCTCACCGATCACCAACTTGCCGAGGTGGGGAAAAAGATTCTCGAACCGTGGTTGACGGGGTGCGCGGCCGAAGGGATCGACTTTCGCGGGATCCTTTATCCAGGAGTGATGCTGACCAAAGACGGACCGAAGGTGCTCGAGTTCAATGCGCGTTTCGGCGACCCGGAAGCGCAGGTGTATCTCACACGATTGGAGAGCGATCTGGTGGAATTGCTCGAAGCCAGCGTCGATGGCTCGCTCGACAGGCACGAACTGAAATGGAGCCCGATGGCATCGGTGTGCGTCGTCATGGCCTCGGCCGGTTACCCCGGGTCGTACGCGAAGGGAAAACCGATCGGCGGCCTGGACGAAGCGTCACGGCTGCCGAACGTCAAAGTTTTTCACGCGGGCACCGCGAGAAGCGGTGACACCATCGTAACCAATGGAGGCCGGGTGCTGGGAGTGACGGCGCTGGGGGCTGACCTGTGGAAGGCGCGCGCGGCGGCGTACGAAGCGGTCGAGAAGATCCGCTTCGAGGGCGCGCAGTACCGCCGCGATATCGGCGTGAAGGCCCTGCGTTGAGGTAGCGTCAGGCGTCCCGCCTGACGTAGAGGGCGGCATCCTGCCGCCCGGAATTGACGTCCGGATTTTTCAATAGTTCAAAAACTTCCCACGGTTTTCGCACTTTCGGAGCCTTGTCCGCCGGGGCGGGACGCCCGGCTCTACGGCAGGCAGGATGCCCGCCGCCACATCATTGCCCCTGTCCGGATGCACTGCCCCACTTCCAGTCTTCGGGCCGCAGGCAAAGGCCGGCCTTAACCGGATTATTTTCGACGTAACCCACCAGCCGCGCATGCTCAGCATCATCGCGCACCCAGTGGTCGAAGGATTCCGCTTGCCACAAGGTTCCACCGGCGCGGTGCAAAATCTTGTTCGCCTCCTTGCTCGTGTAGGATTTCCAACTCTGCAGGATGTCGCTCAAGGTGTGGCCTGGCATCGGCCAGACGATGACGTGAATTGTGATTGGGCATCACCACCCAGGCGCGAAGTTCGTACCGTTGACTGTCGAAAAACTTCAGCGCTCCCGCAACAAGATCGGCGATTTCCGGTTTGCTCAACCAGCACGCGCCGTGACCCGCGTCGAGCAACGCTTCCACCTTGTCGCAATACCACGCAAGAAGTTGCTGTTCCTCGTGCCACGTGAGCGGACGTTTGGCTGCGCG
>DATEKZ010000267.1:0-4669 GCA_035277185.1 Verrucomicrobiia bacterium | reverse complement strand
CGGTGAGCTTTTGAGCCTGATTGCGCGAGATCTAAAACCAATTTGTTCGACCATGATTGCGACTAACCCACTCGAGACCATGAAAGAGACCGACCCGTATCTCGAACAATTCCAGCGCTTCGAGAACGAGGTCAAACAACCGTCGTGGCTTTTCCCGTTGCGGAAGGCCGGCATCGCGCGCTTCTCGGAACTGGGTTTCCCCACACTCCGGCACGAGGACTGGCGTTTCACCAACGTCGCTCCGATCGCAAAGCTGCCGTTCAAACCTGTTTTTGAAGCCGGCGTTGACGGCGTCTCGAGCAAGAGCCTGGGACGATTCACGTTCGGCCAACTCGCCGGCACGCGCCTCATCTTCGTCAACGGGCATTTCTCGAGGGAGCTTTCCGTCATCCAACCGCTTCCAGGTGGCGTCAAGGCCGGCAGCCTGGCGGACGCGCTGGTGGCGGACCCGGCCTTCCTGGAGAAGCATCTCGGCCGCTACGCGCAGACGGAAGACAATGCGTTTGCGGCCCTCAATGCGGCGTTCTTCCTCGACGGCGCATTCATTTACGTTCCGGCGGGAAAGGTGGTGGAGGAGCCGATCCAACTCGTGTTCGTCACGACGGCGCGGGAGGCCGGGGCCACGATCCACCCGCGGAATCTCATCATCGCGGAGGCGAACACGCGGCTGACCGTTATCGAGAGCTACGTGACCACGGACCACGCGGCCTATTTCACCAACGCGGTGACGGAACTGGTCGCAGGCGACAACGCCGTGGTCGAGCACTTGAAGTTTCAAGACGAGAGCCTCGCCGGGTTTCACATCGCCGGCCTGCACGGACACTTCGGCCGCTCGAGCAACGTCAACGTTCATTCGTTCGCGCTTGGCGCGAAACTGTCGCGCTACAACATCCGCGCGAAGCTCAATGGCGAAGGGCTGGAGGCCATCCTGAACGGCCTTTACCTCACCAAAGGCGATCAACTGGCCGACCATCACATGGTCGTCGAGCACGCCCAACCGCGCTGCGCCAGCCACGAGTATTTCAACGGCATTCTCGACGACAAATCGAAGGGCGTCTTCCACGGGCGCATTCTGGTGCAACCCATCGCCCAGAAGACCGATGCCAAGCAGACCAACAAGAATCTACTCCTGTCCGACGAGGCGACCGCCGATACCAAGCCGCAACTGGAGATTTACGCCGACGACGTGAAATGCACGCACGGCGCGACGGTCGGCCAGATGGACGAGGACTCCATCTTTTACCTGCGCGCGCGCGGCATTGGGCTGGACACCGCGCGGCAGATGCTGATGCACGCCTTTGCCGGCGAAATCATCGACCGCGTGAAATGCGAACCGGTCCGCGAGGAGTTGGACAAGTTGATTTGGGATAGACTGGAGGAGAACCCGCATATTGCTGAAAAGAAATGACGAATGACGAATGACGAAAGAAGCCCGAATGACGAAATCCGAAGCGCGATTCAGCCTGCGCTCGCTTCAGGCTTCGGACTTCGTCATTCCTTCGTCATTCGGATTTAGTCATTGGTCATTAAAGCCATGTTTGACGATCTGACAGACCTGTATCAGCAGGTCATTCTGGACCACAGCAAGAGTCCGCGCAATTTCCACAAACTGGAAAACGCCAACCGCACTGCGCAGGGCCACAACCCGCTCTGTGGCGACAACTATACCCTCTACGCGCGGATGGACGGTGACGTGATCAAGGACATCAGCTTCCAGGGTTCCGGTTGCGCCATCTCGAAGGCGTCGGCGTCAATCCTGACGGAAACGTTGAAGGGCAAGACGCGGGATGAAGTAAAAGCGCTGTTCGAAAAGATTCACGAGATGGTCACGACCGGGAAAAACTCGAATGGCGTCGGCAAACTGGCGGTGTTCGCCGGCGTGCACAAATATCCGGCGCGAGTGAAGTGCGCCATCCTGCCGTGGCACGCCGTGGTCGCAGCCGTGGAAGGAAGGCAGGAGCCGGTGACGACGGAGAGGGAGGACACGTGACAACTCAGTTAAAGCGTTGAACAGTTGAATCGTTAAATCGGGCGACTGGAAGCCATAATGGCCTGATATTGAGAAGAACAGAATGGCTAGAAAACGAATCGTGAACCAAAACGTTGACCAGTGACCTTGAAGATCCAACGCAATAAACTCATCTGAATGCACAATAACGAACCAGTCACTTTAGCCCGCGACGTTGAAGCGGCTGTCGTGCCCGTCGGCACCAAGGTCACGCTCCAAAAGGGCGAGCAGGCTTACATCACGCAGTCGCTCGGGGGAAGTTACACCGTCGTCGTCAACGGCAACATGTTCCGTCTCGACGGCAAAGACGCCGACGCGCTTGGGCTGGAGGTTGCGGCCAAACCGGTGAGCACCACCGGCCAGCCGCGAACGAAGGAAGAACTGGAGAAGGAAGTCTGGAACCAGCTCAAGATGTGTTACGACCCCGAAATCCCGGTCAATATCGTGGACCTCGGACTTGTTTACGACAGCCAACTCACGCCTGTCGGCACCGCCAACACCTACAAGGCGGACGTGAAGATGACATTGACCGCGCCCGGTTGCGGCATGGGCCCGACGCTTGCCCAGGACGTGCAGAACCGGCTGCTGATGATCGAAGAGATCGAAGAGGCGAACGTGGAACTGGTCTGGGACCCGCCGTGGAACCAGGGGATGATGACCGAAGCAGCGAAATTGCAGCTCGGACTGATGTGAAGAGCGGAGTGATGGAGTTTTGGAGTGATGGAGTAATGCAATCTCCAGCGTGAAGAAACCTCGTTTATGATTCAGGTGAGAAAGTGGGAAAGTGAGAAAGCAGAAGGCCGGGCTCGGTGGCTCCCCCTCCCCGAGCGGGAACGATTCAGTCGGATTGGACGCTCGCCCTCACCCCGGCCCAGGGAGTTTCTGTCTTTCGCCGAGACTTCGTCCGCAGCCCCGGGGAGAGGGAGAAGCTTTCGGGCGCCTCCGATAACCTCACCATCTCGTGATTCGTTCCAGCGTGGCCGAAGTGAGTTCCCTCTCCTGGGGGAGAGGGATAGGGTGAGGGCGAGCCAATTCTCTAACTGCATCGTTCCGGCCGAGGGAGGGGGCGGGGTGAGGGGGAAGGAAGCGACTCGAATATCCGAACGGCTGCAAGATTTTGAGATGCCCCCGGCGCTCGCGCGTCAATTCTCGCTTTCTCACCCGCTCACTTCCCCACCTGCCTGAAACAGGACGGCAATGACTCACAAGACACCAGATTGGTCCACGCTTCGCCAGGATTTCCCGATCCTCCATCAGAAGGTCCACGGCCATTCGTTGATTTATTTCGACAATGCGGCGACGAGCCAGAAACCGCAAGTCGTCATCGACGCGCTTTCGCATTACTACGAACGGGACAACGCCAACGTGCATCGCGGCATTCACGAACTCAGCAACCGCTCCACGGCGGCCTTCGAGGCGGCACGCGCGCGGGCGGCCCGGTTTATCAATGCCCGCAGCGCCGATGAAATCGTTTTCACTCGCGGCACGACCGAAGCGATCAACCTTGTCGCTCAATCGTGGGGCCTGAACAACCTGAAAGCCGGTGACAAAATTCTGCTCACCGAGATGGAGCATCACAGCAATCTTGTTCCGTGGCAGCTTTTGGCCGAACGCACCGGGGCGAAGGTGGTCTATCTGCCGGTCACCGGGGACGAAGGACTCCTGGACCTTGGCCGGTTGGACGAATTCCTGACACGCGAAGTCAAAATCTTCTCCCTCGTGCACATCTCGAACTCGATGGGTACGGTGAATCCGGTGGCGGAGTTGTGCGAGCGAGCAAGCAAGCTTGGCATTGTCACTCTCGTGGATGCCGCGCAGAGCGCGGGGCATTGCCCGGTGGACGTGCAGGAGCTCGGGTGCGATTTCCTCGCTTTCTCAGGCCACAAGATCTGCGGCCCGACGGGCATCGGCGTGCTTTACGGACGCAAGGCATTGCTCGACGCGATGCCGCCGTGGCAGGGCGGGGGCGAGATGATCCTGACCGTCAATTACGACAAGACGACGTTCAAACCGGCGCCGCACCGTTTCGAGGCCGGCACGCCGGACATTTCGGGTCCGATCGGACTGCACGCCGCCATGGATTACCTGGACGCAATCGGCCGCGAGAATATTTTCCGGCACGACCAGGAACTGGCCAGCTACGCTTACGAACAGCTGGCAGCGAAGGTTCCGAATGTGCGGCTGTTTGGCCCGAAGACCGGGCGGGCGG
Source organism: Verrucomicrobiia bacterium (assembly GCA_035277185.1). Taxonomy (GTDB): domain Bacteria; phylum Verrucomicrobiota; class Verrucomicrobiia; order Limisphaerales; family AV2; genus DATEKZ01. The sequence goes on along the minus strand of DATEKZ010000267.1, from coordinate 452 downwards.
GCCTGGTGAGTTTTCTGTTGAAGGACGTGCATGCGCACGATGTGGTGACCCTGGCGGACCAGGCCGGTGTGGCGCTGCGTGGCGGGCATCATTGCACGCAACCGTTGATGAAGAAGCTCGGAGTGGAATCGACCGCGCGCGCCAGCTTTTACTTTTACAACACGAAGGCCGAGGTGGACCGTTTTGTGGAAGTGATACGCGAAGTGCAGAAGTTTTTTGCCAGGTGAGAGACACGAATTACACTAACGGACACGAATCGGACCGGCGTGCCATTCAATGAAATGACGACGACAGAAACCATCGGAGCGCAGTCCGTGATGCGGGAAGTTCTCGAATTGTATCCCGGGGCGCAGCGGGCATTGTTTCGTCGTTACCACATTGGCGGGAGCAGCCAGTGCGGTTTTCAGCCGACGGAAACGCTGGAACAGGTTCGTCAGCGCAACGGGGCGTTG
>DATEKZ010000266.1:0-2143 GCA_035277185.1 Verrucomicrobiia bacterium | reverse complement strand
TCTGGGGGCGTCGCCGCCCGGTTCATGGCCGAACGCGGGAGGAACGTCCAGCGGCGACGGCAGGTAATCCACCACGGCATCCACCAGCGGCTGCACGCCCTTCTTCTTGAAGGCCGAACCGCACAAAACCGGGACCAGTTCGATCTTGCATGTCAATCGGCGGATCGCGGCCTTCAGCACCAGCGGATCGATCGGTTTTTCTTCGATGACGAGCTCGGCAATCTGATCGTCCTTGTTCGAGACGGCGTCAATCAGTTCGCCGAGCGCGGCCCGTGCGCGCTCCCGGTCCTCGGCCGGCACATCCGTAACCGTGTACTTCAGCCCGACTTCATCCTTGGCGTCGTAGATGATGGCTTTCTGGTTCACAACGTCGATGACGCCCTGGAAATAGTCCTCCTTGCCGATCGGAATGAACACCGGATACGCGTAGGCGCCCAGCTTCTTGCGCATTTCGCTCAGCGCATTTTCAAAGTTCGCGCCGATGCGGTCCATCTTATTGACGAAGGCGATGCGCGGAACTTTATATTTGGTCGCCTGGCGCCAGACGGTTTCCGACTGTGGCTGAACGCCGGCCACGCCGCAGAAGACCGCGACCGCGCCGTCCAGCACGCGCATGGAGCGCTCGACCTCCGCCGTGAAGTCCACGTGCCCCGGAGTATCGATGATATTGACCCGATGCGGAACACTCACGAACGACTTCTGACAACCGTCCTCCTTTTGAGTCCAGTAGCAGGTGGTGGCTGCGGACGTAATGGTAATGCCGCGCTCGCGCTCCTGCTCCATCCAGTCCGTCACGGTATTCCCGTCGTCCACGTCGCCCATCTTATGGATCAGCCCCGTGTAAAAGAGAATGCGCTCGGTGGTCGTCGTCTTTCCGGCATCGATGTGCGCCGCGATCCCGATGTTGCGGGTGCGCTCCATCGTGTACTGCCGGTTCGGCGAGTTCACTGATTTCGGCTTTTCCATTACTGCTTGCATCTAAACTTTAGAGAATAAAAACGCCCCGATACGCTTCGGCCTTCGGGGCGCTTCCTGTCTGCTGCTCTCTACCAGCGAAAATGGGCGAATGCCTTATTGGCCTGCGCCATTTTGTGCACCTCGTCGCGCTTGCGAATGGCGTTTCCCTGGCCCTGGTAGGCATCCAGTATCTCGGCCGCCAGAGCTTCCTTCATGGGAATCCCTTTGCGCCCGTCCGCCAGGTCCACCAGCCAGCGCATCGCCAGGGCGAACTGGCGGTCCGACGGCACTTCCATCGGAACCTGATAGGTCGCGCCGCCGACGCGGCGCGCCTTGACTTCAAGGCGCGGCTTCACGTTGTCCACCGCGCGCTGCAGAATCTCGAGCGGATTGCCGTTCGGATTCTTTTCGGCGATCCGGTCGAACGCGCCATAGACGATCCGTTGCGCGACACTCTTTTTGCCGCTCGTCATCACCACGCTGACCAGGCGCGAAACAAGCGTGCTATGGAATTTCGAGTCTTCCACCAGCGGACGTTTCACTGCTTGACGACGTCGAGACATAAAATTACTTGGCCGCGGCCGGTTTACTTTCCTTCGGTCGCTTGACTCCATACTTGGAGCGGCTGACGCGACGCTTTTCAACCCCGGCGGCGTCGAGCGTTCCGCGCACGATATGGTAACGCACCCCCGGCAGGTCCTTCACACGTCCGCCGCGGACCATCACGATCGAGTGCTCCTGAAGGTTGTGCCCTTCATCCGGAATATAAGCGATGACTTCGTAGCCGTTGGTCAACCGCACCTTCGCCACCTTGCGCATCGCCGAGTTCGGTTTCTTGGGCGTACGGGTCATGACCTGCAGGCAGACGCCGCGGCGAAACGGCGCCCTCTCCAAGGCGGGTGACTTGGACTTATACTTCAGTTTGTTACGTCCTTTTCGGACGAGTTGGTTGATGGTCGGCATCGCAAAATTACCCGAAATTCGGCCACAGCTGCGCGTTTCCCGGGCCCTTTGGGGAAACGGAGTGCGGATGATAGCAAAGGACTTTTCCCTTGCAACAAGTATTTGATTCTTCAGCGGCCTGTGGCGCGTCGCAACTAACTGGCCAAAGGCTCGATCGCGGCGGCCACCGGTTCCTCCGCCGGCAGTGGTTCCACCAGCGGTTTCAACGCCACTTTCCGATGAT
>DATEKZ010000265.1:0-5693 GCA_035277185.1 Verrucomicrobiia bacterium | reverse complement strand
GGGTGAGGGGGAACGCGACGCACCCAAGTCCACGGCTGCATAAACAGTGAGATACGCCCTTGACGACGTCACCCTTGGTTCGGCCTTTTGCATCTTTCAAGTCAGCGGATCACCGGCGGCGCGCTCGATTGTGGCAACGGTGGCGGCAGCACCGGCCGAATCGGCGCCACGACCTGCGCTACCCTGTCGCGAAATTCCAAATACAACTTTCGCCGCGCCCAAAGCGAGAACCCCACGTCTTTGGCCAGAGTCAGCGCGGCCATCACTGCCGAGGTTATCAATGGAAACCAAAGCATCATTTGCGTTGGCCCCGCCGCGCCTCCCCGTATCAAACTCGGCAGAATCAACAACGGAACCGCCAGCATCGAAAGGAACGTCAGCGCGAACCACGGGATGACCTGAACGAAAAGGATCGTCTTCAACGTCGCGAGGTTGGTGCTCTTCGAGTTCAGTCCCATCCACATGCCAAACCAGGCCAAGGCCACCAGGTTCGCGGCGACAGTGAGTGTTCCTGCAAACGACGTGGCCAGTGTCATCAGGACGTTTGGCGCCGCGAAGCCGGGGATCGAGACCGTTGTCGTTCCCGTCGCGGCGTTCGCCGACACCGTCACCGAATTGGTCATTACGATGGTGACATTACTCGTCGTGTTGTTTGTCGCCGGGACCGGTGGTGCCGTAACCGGTGGGGGAGGAGCGGTGGCGCCGGCAAACTGGTTCCACGTCCGTTGTTGGACCAGGGCCGCGCCGAACAACTGCACCGCCAGACACAGTGCCAGCGGCAGACCGAACATCCGCAACAACGCGCGCCATTGGCCTTGCACGATCCGACTTGCCGGCAATGGCGTGGCCAGCACCAATTCAATCAGGCCGTTGCGCCGCGCTTCGACGAAAAAACGGGCGGCCTGCGAGGCGATCCCCAGGTACAGGACCAGGACCAAGGCCCCGGCCAGGTAACTCCAGGCAAACCACAACATCCATTGCTCGTCAGTCGCGAAGATTGCGACGAACCCGCCGACGAGCACAACCGTCGCAAACCAGAGCAAGACGGCCTGCCAGCGCTCGCGACACGCCAGCCACAACACGGGGTTGACGTCCGCCAGTTTTCGGCGCAGAGACAAGCGGCGTTTGGCGCTGCCGTATTTCCACCAATACGCCCTGGTCCCCATTTGCACCGAGGCTTTCGCCTTCTCCTGCCACGTGCGCGGCAGCACCACACAAGCCAGGCCCAACAGCACCCACGCAACGACCTGGTTCGCCAGCAGGCTGGACCAGAAGAGTGTTCGGCCCCACCCACCCGCCGTTACGAACAGATACACGGGACTCGAAAGACTCAGAACCGGCGTGAAACTGTTCTCCCCGATCAGGGCGGACAACGCGTCGCCCGCCGGCCCCCCGGCCGCCAACAGGACCAGCAGCAACAGCGTCACGGCCATCGCCTTCTGCGAATCGCGGCTGATGGCGGACACGAACAGGCCCGCGGCCAACGAGAGAACCAGGGCGTTGACCAGTGCCAGTGACGTCTTCCAAAACTGTGCGGACGTCACACCGCCCATCAGGAGGGTGACCGCGAGGATCGGGACCACGGCCAGCAGCGCATAAAAGCCCCTCAATGACGTGGCCAGCAACTTGCCCAGCACGACGTCATAGCCACGCAAATCGGTGAGGAACAAAAAACCGAGCGTCCCTTCGCGTTTTTCCTCGCTCAAACAATCCGACGTGAAAAACAGGCCCGCCGACAAGGCCACGGCAAGGTTGAGCCAGGTGAGCAAGGCAAACAATCCTTTGCCAAGCGTTCCCGCTCCGAATCCAAACGACCACACGGCGGCGAGGACGAGGAATCCGCTCCCGATGAGCACCGCGACAAGGGCCGCGGCGATCCGCACCCAGAAAGTGCTGCGTTTGCGCGATGCAACGCGCAGCTCGCGCCCTGCGATGGGCAGGAAGATCACAGGCCCAGTTAGCGAGCAAGCCCCGCCGCTGGCAACCCTTTTTGGTTTGAAGCGAATAATCGGCTCGCGAGGCCCTTCGCTCTTTCGTACAAACCATTGCATGCACCGAAGAAACTTCCTCCAACTGGCTGCGTTGGGCACTGCCCAGGCGATGATCGCCAATTCAGCGCCGCCTGCCACTTCCAACCACGCGCGTCCGGCAGCCACTCCCTTTCGCATCAAACCGTTTGAATGGGAGGAGGCGACTGTCGCCGAACTCCAGGCGTCGATGAAGTCGATCAGGGAAACCGCCGTGTCACTCGCAAAGAAATACCTGCAACGCATCGCGGATATCGACAAGCGAGGACCGGCGATTAACGCCGTGATCGAGATCAATCCGTATGCCCTTGCCATCGCGCGCGAACTCGACAGCGAACGCAAATCGAAGGGTCCGCGCGGTCCGCTGCACGGGATCCCGGTCCTGATCAAAGACAACATCGATACACACGACCGGATGATGACGACCGCCGGTTCGCTCGCGTTGCTTGGCTCGGTGCCGCCGCGGGATTCGTTCGTGGCACGGAAACTTCGCGAGGCCGGCGCGGTGATTCTCGGGAAGACCAATCTCAGCGAGTGGGCGAATTTCAGGGGCGACCGGTCCTCGAGCGGATGGAGCGGTCGCGGGGGCCAGACCCGCAACCCTTACGCGCTGGATCGAAATCCGTCCGGTTCCAGCTCCGGTTCCGCCGTGGCCGTGTCCGCAAATCTCTGCGCTGTCGCCGTCGGCACGGAGACCGACGGATCGATTATCTCGCCTTCCACGGTTTGCGGGATCGTGGGGATCAAACCCACCATCGGCCTGGTCAGCCGCTCCGGAATCATTCCGATTGCGCACAGCCAGGATACAGCCGGGCCAATGGCGCGGACCGTTGCGGATGCGGCCGCTTTGTTGGGCGCGTTGACGGGCGTTGATTCGCGGGATGCCGCCACCGAATCAAGCCGCGGCAAATCGCATCGCGACTACACGCTGTTTCTCGACCCGAACGGCCTGCGCGGCGCGCGCCTTGGTGTCGCCCGCAAGTTTTTTCGGTCCGGGGCGATTTCCGAAAAGCTGCTCGAGTCGGCGCTGGAAGAAATGAAGGGGCTCGGCGCCGTGATCGTGGACGTTGCGGACGATCTGGCCAGGGCCGGCGAGGCCGAGCGCGAGGTATTGCTTTACGAATTCAAAACCGATCTGAACGCCTACCTCGCATCGCTTGGACCGAAGGCGCCGGTGCGCTCGTTGAAAGACGTGATCGAGTTCAACGAACGCAACAAGGAGAAGGAATTGCCTTGGTTCGGACAGGAAACATTGATCAAGGCGCAGGAGAAAGGGCCACTGACGGAGCAAGCGTATCTCGACGCGCTGGAAAAATGTCGCCGCTTCTCGCGCGACGAGGGCATTGACGGCGCGATGGACAAGCACCAACTCGACGCCCTCGTCGCTCCATCGGGCGGGCCCGCGGGCAAGACGGACCCGATTTACGGTGATCGTGGAGTGGGTGGCAGTTCGTCGCCCGCGGCGGTCGCGGGTTATCCGAACATCACCGTTCCGGCGGGGCACGTGTTTGGCCTGCCCGTCGGGATTTCATTTTTCGGGCGGGCCTATAGCGAACCGACGTTGCTTAAGATTGCGTTCGCGTTCGAACAGGCGACCAGGCTCCGTAAGCCGCCCAGGTTTTTGACGACGATCGGGTGATCTAAGTAGTCTGTTAGACAATGGCTCGCCCTCACCCTTACCCTCTCCCCCAGGAGAGGGAACTCCCTTCGACTACGCTGGGACGAATCACGCGATGGTGGGTTAGGCGAGGCGCCCGAGAGCTTCTCCCTCTCCTCGGGGGAGAGGGCCGGGGTGAGGGCGAGCGTCTAATTCGACTGAATCGTTTCGGCTTAAACCTGAAAACCGCAACGCAGACAGGAAACGCCGGCAACGTACGAGGCAGGAAGCTGGATGCGATAGCTTCCCATTCATACCTTCTACCTCTCTCTTGTCTGTGACCTTTTTTCTGCGCTGGCTCGCTAGCGCCGGACTTGTCATATTCGCCGCAACGCATGGCCAACCCCCAATACCTCACGGCGCCATTAAAGACCGACAAAATGCCGCCCGGCATTCCGTACATCGTCGGCAACGAAGCGGCGGAACGCTTCAGCTTTTATGGCATGAACTCGATCCTCGTGACGTTCATGACGAAGTACATGCTGGACGCGAACGGCCAACCCGACCACTTCAGCGATGAGAAGGCCAAAGAGTGGTATCACACGTTCATGTATGTGAGTTACTTCGTCCCGATCCTGGGCGCAATCCTGGCGGATGCGTTCTGGGGCAAGTACAGGACCATTTTTTATCTGTCGATCGCATATTGCTTCGGTCACTTCGTCCTCGGCTTGAACGAAACCCGCTACGGGCTGATTGCCGGCATGGCGCTGATTGCCCTCGGAGCCGGCGGAATCAAACCGTGCGTGTCGGCCAACGTCGGCGACCAGTTCGGTTCCTCCAATCAGCATTTGCTTCCGAAAGCATTCAGTTGGTTTTATTTCTCGATCAATGTGGGATCGATGTTTTCGACGTTGCTCATCCCGTACCTGCTGGAGCAGTTCCCGAAGGACTTTTCACTGGAACAGCGTTGGGGGTCGCACATTGCTTTCAGCACGCCGGGTCTGCTCATGCTGCTGGCGACCGTGATTCTCTGGGTGGGCCGGAGACGATACGTCCATATCCCGCCGCGCGGACGGGAGTTCTTCCGCGACGTAACGAGCCGCGAAGGTTTGAAGGCGCTCGGGAATCTGGCGATTCTGGTGCCGTTCGTCGCGATCTTCTGGGCATTGTGGTACCAGAACTTTTCTGCGTGGGTGCTGCAGGCCGAGAAAATGGATCGCTTCTGGCTCGGACGCGAATGGCAGGCTGGCCAGATCCAGACGGTGAACCCGCTGTTCATTCTGATATTTCTACCTCTGTTTTCCTATTGGGTTTATCCGGCCTTGAATCGGGTCTTTCGAGTCACTCCCTTGCGCAAAATGGGGATCGGCTTCTTTCTCACCGTTCTGGCTTTCCTGATTCCCGCATGGATCGAATCCCAACTCGCAGCAGGCCTGAAACCGCACGTCGGTTACCAGGTGCTCGCCTATGTATTCATTTCTGCCGCGGAAGTTGTGATCTCCGTCACGTATCTGGAGTTTTCGTATACGCAAGCGCCAAGGGGTATGAAGTCAGTCGTGATGTCGCTCTATCTTGCGGCCATTGCTTTGGGTAATCTGGTCACGGCACAGGTCAACCATTTCATTCAAAACCCCGACGGCACGGCCAAGCTGACGGGAGCCAACTACTATCTGTTCTTCTCGGCTTTGATGCTTGGGGCAACGATCGTCTTTGCGATTGTATCGCCGTTCTACCGCGGCAGGACTTACATCCAGGATGAAGCCGAGGCGGAAGCCGAAATCCATTGAAATGCCGGGCCAGCGCAGAACGTCACGAAAGTTGTGGCCAGCCGTCTGCCCCGCCAGGTCTTGGACTGCGCCAGCCCTCTGGCGCTTTGTGCGCCTGGAAAAGCGGCAGAGGCCTGCCGCACTCCAGTCGAAAGACCCTCGATGGTCTCTAACCTGAACCTCACCAAAGATTCAGGTCTCAAATCTTTGGGGCGACAGAATCCAGGTACATATCAGGAGCCGGAGCAGCGCAGAACGTCACGAAAGTTGTGGCCAGCCGTCTGCCCCGCCAGGTCTTGGACT